>JAGQIY010000004.1 GCA_020430865.1 Myxococcales bacterium | reverse complement strand
TCGGCCGGCCCGTCGCCCACCGCGTTCAGGTCCCGCGGCCAGGCCACTGCGTTGGCCTTCTGGACCTCCGCGCCTGCAGCCGTGAGCTCCGCGATGAGGGCGCTGAGCTTGCCCACCTCGGCGCGCAGCTCGGCCACGGCGCCCGGGTCCTCCTCCGTGGTGATGCGACGACGCAGCTACGCGATGCGGGCGCGTATCGCCTTCAGCCGCTCTGCGGCGGTCTCGGCTCGGCTGTCGTTGGTCGCGGGTTCCTGGGCCACGGCTTCACCTCCACGGAGGCAAAGGCGAGTAGCTTCGGAACGGGGACAACTGAGGCTATCTTCTGCGCGTCTTGGTGCGAGGTCACGGTCCGCGCGATCCTGCCGAGCCCAGAATCGCTGCAGCGTCAGCGGTGGAACAGCGAGTCCACCTGACTGCCGGGGAGACCCCGGAAGGGCAGCTAGCCCCTCAGACGATCGCGGGCGTCTCGGATCTTCGACTCCAACTCATCGAGCGAACGCTCCATGTCGCGCTCTCGCTCCTCACCCTCGCGGAGCCACTCGCTGACGCGGTCGCGATACCCGTCAGACCATGCGTCCGCGAGCTTGCTCTCGTTGAGCCGGTTGTTGCTTCGGACTCGATCCAGTGCGTCGAGCAACCGATCCCTTGCCCCCAGCAGCTTCTCGAGGCCGGCTTCCTGTCTGTCTCGCCAAGCGGCATGAGCTTCCTCTCGCTTGTACCGCAGTCGCTGCCAGAGCTCGTCGAACCACTGCTTGTAGTTGGCGCGGTCGGCGCGAGAGAGCCACAGGGACCTGATCTCAGCTCCGTTTGCCTTGAGGACCGCAGCTGCTGCACCCGGCGCCATGTTGTCCACCGCCGCGTACGCCTCGTTGTATAGTTGGGCGGCTCGTTCGCCGTGGACATGGAACGTCGTTTCCTCGGCCTGGCTCACCTTGAACCAGACATCCTGGATCTCGTCGAAGACGGCCTTGCGATCGCGACCGAGCAGTCGCGCGTCCTGTTTGACCTCGCGCTGCATCGCCTTCAGCTGTTCGCGAGTCGCACGAACCTTGTGTCCCACGCGCTCCCAGTTGGAGAACGACTGCATGATGGGAGCCCCGTCATAGCTGAAGTCCAGTCCGTAGAGTCGTTGCACGTACTGGCGTCGGGCAAGGTCCGAGTCGTTGGCGTCGCGTTCGCGCAGCCGCTTCCGCTGCTTCCAAAGACCCTGGTATCTCGACCACAGGTCATCCCGCTGCTTCTTGAACAGCGCACGTGACTCGCGGAGGTCCGCCTGGAAGCGATCCGCGACCTCCTTGAACTCTCGCGATTCCAACACGGCCTCCAGATCGTCGAGGCACCTGGATAGGCCTGCATGCTGGTCGTGTGCCAGACGCTCCCGCTCCTGCTGGTGCTCTTTGAAGGCGTCCCAGGCTCGCTGATACTCACCCCACAGCGAATCTCGCTCATCGCGCGACAGGTCCCGCGATGAGCGAAGGGCAGCTTCGAAGGCTTTCGCTTTCCGAGTCCATCCCGGCTCGCGGACGCTGCTCGTGAGCTCAGCGAGTG
>JAGQIY010000591.1 GCA_020430865.1 Myxococcales bacterium | reverse complement strand
CGAGTTCGCCACGAACGGCATTCCGAACTGTAGCTCGCGGTCAGCACTGTCTTCGGGAGGCGTCGGTTTTCCTGAACTGCCTTCGGGTAGCCCCTACGTCCTGGTGTACCTGCGACTGGGTGACAATCGCAGTCGAACCATGAACACCACGGGCGGTATTCCGCTCGACAGGCCGGTGCGTGGTGTCAGCATTCCGTTGTCCTTTGCAAACGTGCCACTTCCGGCGAACCGAAACGCGCCGATGGCGGCGAACCTCGTCCAGGCATTGCTGGTGCACGAGTTTGGGCACGCTCTGGGGCTGGTACACCAGTGGCAGCGTTTCGACCGAGACCGCTGGATCAGGAGCTTTCCAGGCGGTGGGCCGGTGCAAGCGGGTGGCCGCTTCGTGATGTTGAATACGGGGGGACGGGTGCGTCCCTTCGACTATCGATCCACGATGTCGTTCTTTGTGGGGGGAGGGGCGAACAGGTTCGCTGACCTCGCAGGCAATCTTGTGACATGGCAGGCTGCGGGTAGTCCGCCGGGTCCCAGCGTGGGTGACCTTAGCGAGGTCCATCTGCGGTACTTTCGGCAGGAACGCCAGGGATGGTCATTGCCCCAAAGCCTTGATTATTCACCGAGGGGCGTCGGCGCGCTGGCACCGGGTCCTCCAGTGCCTTGGTTGTTTGGGCGCGGGGAGGCGGCCCCGGCCTATAACTCACTGGTTGGGGCGGTTGCGGCTCGTCGGCGGCCAGACGGGACTCTGCGTGCCGCGCCCTTTGGCATGCCTTCGGTGTCGTCCATGTCCTCCGGTTCGACAGACTTCGCGTGCTGGGGAAGTGACGGCGCACTGTATTATCGTCGCAGCTTTAGCTTTCTCCAGACGCAGTCGCAGACTTTCGCCCAGTGGACTGTCGTTGCGGATGGCGCGTGGCTCGCGGGGTCGCCACCCTCGCTTGTCGTCGACGGAACACTGCTTTGGATCGCCTTCGCTCGTGCGCAAGACGGTGCCCTTGTCACAAGTTTTTTGTCTCCACAGGCGCAGGGACCAGGCGTCTGGTCGGCACCCAGGCTAGCTGCGACGCGGTTCGGACTCCCGGTGCGCTGCGGCCTCGACCAGCGAACCGGAGGAGGGCCGAACGGCGGTGACCGCTTCCTGCCGCCCTGCATGGTGACGACGCAGAGTGGTGGGGTCGACGCGATCGTCGTGGACGACGGGGGCTTGCTCCGAGCCGTTAGACTAAGAGGGCCGGGAGAGTTGAGGATTCCATCGGTCAGGAGTGCTGAGCAGCCGTCGGCGGTCGAGGCGCCCGGCCGAGGAGTCTGGATTTGTGTCGTACAGGTCCGCTTTCACGGCCCCTTCTTTGTCCGGCGGCGTGTTGCATCGGTGTATGCCGTTGGTTCGGATGACACCGAGCCGATGCTTCTGCTCGAGGTCGGGCTGCCACCTAATCTCGTCGGACCGGTAACGGTAGGCGTGAACGGCCACATGGAGCCTGTGCTCTTTGGGACCGATCAGAACGGTCTAGTTCGGTACTGGGAGGAGTCGTCTGGCATTGATTGGCTGTGCGTCGGTGGTCAGACGGTGGTCGGGGAGGGCGTCGCGCTTGCCTTGAATCGTGACTCCTCT
>JAGQIY010000590.1 GCA_020430865.1 Myxococcales bacterium | reverse complement strand
GCCCGCGAGCTGCTGCACCATGACCTGGTACCGCCGAGTGGGCTGCCAAGCGGTGTCCGACCCCTGGCGCACCTGCGTGAAGCATCCGAACTCGCGCAAGCGATCGAGCGAGTATTCGATGATCCGGCGAGTCGCTCGCATGGCCTTGCGCGAATCGCGCGTCTCTATCGTGTCCAATCGCTGCAGGTAGACACGCCAAGCCTCGATCAACCCGCGGTGTTCATCGGAGGCATTCGGATCGGGGTCGCCGCGAGCCTCTTCGGAGAGGCGCTCGCACAACTGACGGAGCTGCGCTTCGACCTCATCCACGGTCACGGGAGCGCGGACGATGTCTGGGTCCTCATCGAGGTCTCGAGCGCGTGGAAAGACAGTCGCCGCGATCGCGATCTGTGCAAGGCCATCGAGCAAGCGGTCATCAACCTTCGAGCTTCCAGCACGGAAGTCGGACGGCTTGAGCGCGAAGATGGACTCGTCCTGGGGCGCAAGCACGACGCCGTGCTCGCTGACGTCGAGGACGTTCAGCCCGAGGCCGTCGGCCAGTTCCCTTACGATCGTCCGAAAAGCGCCGTCATCGAAGTAGCGCTCGACCAGCTCCCGATACTCGGCTTCTTGTGCGGGGCGCGCGAGCGGCCGCAGCCCCCACTGGATGAGCCGACCCGCGTGCCACACCGGTTCGCGAGTCGCCGTCATCCCACCCTCCCGGCGGTGCTCACGAGCAGGTCGTCCCCGTAGAGCAACGGGTCCTCAAGCCGCCCTCCTTCGATTGGTTCCGCTGCAACGCGCGCGGTGGTGCGGTCCTCAGTGGCGAAGCCCTGAAGTACGAGAAGCACGATCACCTCGAGGACCGTATTCGATGCGCCCGACGTGCGAGCCCTTGACAGAAGATCGGAGAGCCGAACCTCGCCACCGGTTTCGTCCAGCAGGGCCTCCGCCGCCGCGCGCACCTCCGGTGGGTAGCGACGAAGCTCTGCGTCCAAGTCCGCCGCGTCGATAGGTTCGACCGGGATCTCCTGTCGTGGCTGTGGCCTTCTCGGTTGAAGCATCCACGCAACGAGGCCCTCCAGCGAGGCGAGCACTGGAAGCCGAGGTCCCACAAACAGCGGGAATCCGCGATCGAGGACGCGATCAGCACGGGTGGTCGGCATGCGAAGAAGAGGCTCGAGCACGTCGGCGGCGAGGTCCGGCAGTGGGCGGGACGGCTTCGGCGCGAACGCCTGGCGGGCCTGAGCGTCGAGAAAAACGTTCCGCGCGCCGATCAAGTGCTCATGCAGCTCCGCGTGTCGGAGAAGGCAGTCGCGCGTGAGGTCCGCCACCTGGGCGACGGCACGGCGAGAGCCGGCTTCCTCGTCCGGCATGATCTCCAGCCGCTCATCGGCCGCGCCCAAGATGCCACGCTCCACGGCGACTCGGCGTTCGAGGTGCGCGAGGGACTCGTTCAGCGTGCGCGGTGCCTCCACCTTCCAGTCAACCCGGTCGACGTCTCGACGCGTATCCCGAAGGATCTGCAGGACCTTGTCGCGAAACCGAACGGACTGGATCCGAGCCTGCCGTGCCGAGTGCACGGCCTCGTCGAAGCGCCCTCGCGCTAGTTGAGATTCGACGACGGCTTCCGCGGCGGCCTGCGCGTCCTCGACGTCGAGATCGAGCAAGCGCAGGTAGAGATTGCAGGCTTCTGCGGAAGGTCGAAGCACTGTCCGACCCGACGGGTGGAATGCGTCAAACAGGAGTCGGAACTCAAGCGCGTGACGCTGTGCCTGTCCTTCACCATTGACCGAGGTGTACTCCTCACGAAATGGGCGACGAGCATCTCCGTCGTTGCGGAGCGCCCCAAGCACTCTGTCGAGCATCCGCTCGTGGCGCTCGGGTGATTCGGGCAAGCCCGCGGCGTCATCCATTGCCGAGAGCACCGGCCGAAGCACTCGTGTCACGACCTCGCGGTCTGCCTCTGCTTCCAGACCAAGGCGGTCGATCACAACGTCGAGCACGCGCAATGCAAGCGCCAGACCGTCGTAGTGGCGGAGTTCGGCGTCGCGGATCGCGTCGCTGCGCCGCATCCCGTCGAGCGGTAACGTGTGGAGCAGAACCCGAAGGCGACGCGTGAGGTCGACGGGCCACGCATCGCCGATGGGGTTTGCCGTCGCAAGCTCAGAGGCCGGATCGGCGGCCTGGGGCTCGGAACCATCCGCCAAGGCGAAGGCGAAGCCCGACTGCTCGCCGTTCTCGGTCGGCTTCGTCATCGACGCTCCCCGTCGCGCCGGACCTCGGCCTTCTGGGCCTCGATCCACGCATCGATGTCGCGGAGCCGAAAGCGCCACGAGTTGCCCACCTTGAATCCGGGCAGCTTCCCCTCCTGGATCAAGCGGTAGAGGGTTCGCTCCGTCAGCTTCAGGTAATCGGCGACCTGCTTGAGCGTGAGGATCTCG
>JAGQIY010000589.1 GCA_020430865.1 Myxococcales bacterium | reverse complement strand
TGAACCAGTTCGGCGGTGTGCTGGAGCACCCGGCGTACAGCAACGCGTTCAAGGAGTGCGGGCTCGGGAAACCGCCACGAGAGGGCGGGTGGGTGAAGTCGGACAGTGGTTTCGGTCACATCTGCTACGTCGAGCAGGGGCGCTACGGGCATCCGGCCAGGAAGGCGACCTGGCTCTACGCGGCCGGTGTCGAGTTGCCCGAGCTCCGCTGGGGATACGGCCACCAGGGCGAGGCTCTGGTCGGCTGGTGCCGGAACCACGTGCCAGAGACGGAGACGCGCCCGCGTGTCGGCAAGAAACAGGCGGCGGCCACACCCCGAGCGTTCGCCGAAGTGCTGCTCCAGATGGCGAGGACGGCGAAGCGTGGCTGACGACGACGACGTGGTGGTGTTCACCGCGGGGCCTCCGTACTACCTGCTCGGCATCGACGAGAACGGGGAGCTCCAGATGTTCGTGTTCGAGGAGCGGCCCGAGCCCGGCGAAGGCTGTGGGACGGCGGTGGTCACCGAAGTGAATCACGAGACGGGCAGGATCACGCTGGACTTCCCGAAGCGTAACCAGTAGAATTACAGGGATGATAGGAGCCAGACTCAGAGAGGCGCGCGAGGCGCTGAAGATGACCCGTGAAGAGCTTGCGAATGAGCTCGAAGTTGCTGTGGGCACGCTGGCGAACTGGGAGACTGGCCAGTCGTCTCCGACGCTCGAGAAGTTCTGCCAGGTGGTCGACGCGCTCGACGCGGACCCAGCCTGGGTGCTGGGGTTCCCGGGGCGCGCTCCGGACACACCGCCGCCGGTGCCGAGCGAGCAGCTACCGCTACGGTTCGGGGACTGGCTGACTGTGTCCGAAGCGGCGCACCTGCTCGGGCTCGGTGACAGGTACGTGCGTCAGCTGGTGAAGAAGGGCCACCTGGTGTCGGAGCGCGCGGGCCCCGTGATGGCGCGTGCACACGGTACGGAGCGCGGTCGCATCATGATCTACGCGGCGAGCGTGCTGCTGTTCGAGCGTGGCGTCCGTGGTGCCGCCACACTCTGTCGGGGAAACCCCGAGAAACTGAAGGAGCTACTGTGAAGAAGAGGTTTTATCCGTGTGAAGAGGTCGCTCAGCGTGACGCGTCTCGTGGTCTGTGGGATCCTATGCGCGCTGAGGAGTTCTGGCACGCGAAGGTGCTCAATGAAGAGACCGAGGAGAACGCCGTCTTGTTCGCGCAGTGGTGGCGTGAGCGCGAAGGGAATCCGTCTCCAGCGCTCACAGCGCTCATGCTCGAGGTGATGCACCGCTGGCGCTACATGCCGCGCGAGGCCGAGAGGTACGCGCGCCGCCTGGTCGACAACCTTTTCGCCCCGCTGGAGTTCTTGCGCGCTGCGCCCGAGGAGCAGATCGAGCTCTGTCGCGCCCGAGACGAAGGGGACCCGCGAGAGGCGATGCTGCGAAGACTGCAGCAGACCCGCGTCGATCCAGGAGCGTTCTGGTCGCGACGTAACGCTTGACACCACCAAACGTTAGCAGTACAACTA
>JAGQIY010000588.1 GCA_020430865.1 Myxococcales bacterium | reverse complement strand
GAGGCGTTCACGAGCGCGAGCAAGGAGCGCTGGTGCACCGACTTCAAGATCCTGCTCCAGCGCCGCGACGTCGACCTCCCGCGCGACCGCGAGCTCGTCGCCCAGCTCCACAGCATCAAGCGGCGCGTGATGCCCTCGGGCAACGTGACCTTCGAGGCCGAGCGCACCAACCGCGGCCACGCCGACCGCTTCTGGGCGATCGTGCTCGCCTGCCAGAAGGAGCGCGGACCGGCCCGTGGCGCCGAGGCGGAGGTGGGCGTGCGGGTGATCGGGTAGCAGGCGTTAACTCAGCGGTGGCACCGCGCTCCATACATTGAGCGGCGACGCGCCTGCCACGACATCGGTCGCTCTCGCAGCGAGTTCCCCAAGTCCCAGCGCCGCCGCCTTCGCGGCAATGGCTCGGGCGAGTTGCTTGGCCTGTTCAGTGGCACCGCCAATCCAGAGCGCATCAACCTTCAGCATCTCCGTCCTGGCGGCCGCGTCGGGGAGTCCTGCCTTCATGAATGCTGCGATCGCCTCGTCTAGTCGCCCAATGGACTGTTGGGTGAGGCCCATAAGTTTCTCGGCGTCACCAGGCTGCTGTGGCGACGTCTTCTCCATCGTCATCCGATTCTGAATCAGACAGAGTTCCAACCCAGATATGACCTCTCCGATTAGAGCCGGGTGTGTCGCCTCCATCTCGATGGCGCGCTGATACAGGTCCTCGAAGCCATTGAGGATCGACTGCATCTCGGCGACAAGCTCCATTGCTCGCTGGGCCCGCTCGCCGGCAAACAGCGCATCCATGCCGAGTGCCTCTGTCATCTTGAACCCTGCTACTTCGCTGATGTACCGAGCATTGAGAACGAAGTACCGAGCCTCGAGGAGTACGATGCTGGCCTGGATCTTCACTGGAGCGAAGCCCTTGTCCCTTGCCTCGATCTCGGCGACGAGGGCCCTTACTTCATCGAGCTGATCTGGGTCACCGCTGAGGGCGCGCCGGCGAGCTTCGTCGAGCCGCACGTAGAGTGCGCTGACTGACGTGGGGTGCGCGGACGCCAGGTCTCGAAGGCTGGACTCCAGCTGCTCTCGGTCGATGCTGCCTCGCGCGAACGCGGTGGTGATCGTGATGTACTTGGCCAGGCTTTCCTTGTCCGTGTCGAGACCATCAGATGCGAGCGCTCGATCGGCGAATGTGCCCGCATCGAAGATGTTGCCTGTCGAGTAGGCTAGGTATGCAGCAACCACCCACTCGGCACCATTTCGCTGCGACTCGGACAGAAGCGCCAGGCAGTGGGCGACAACATCCCTCTCTCCCTCGGCAACGAGACGGAGTCCCCCTTCTCTGATAAGCGTCCTGGCTGCGGTGATGTTCTGAACGACCTTGTTCTCAGGATCGTAGACGACCTCGCTTTCGAGCGAGATTGCCTGGACTCGGAGGGCGAGGTTCAAGTTTCGCAGGTATCGGTTGACCGCGAGAACTTGGTCTCGGATGCGCTGGATCGCCGTGGTGTCGAGTTCGTCCTGGAAGCGTATCGTCAGGCTTTCCTGCGTGCGCCATCCCGTCCCCACACGCTCGCGATCACAGTATTCCTCCTCGGCCATTCGATAGAAGACCTTCTTGGGCCCACGCGCAAGGAAGCAATAGAACGAGGCAGGGCTGTTCAGAAGGTAGTTCAGGTTGGTACGTGCTACTTGGTAGCTGTAGGAGCCATCCTTGTTTGGCGTCGTTGTCGAGCCCTTGAGCTGCACGTGCGAACGGAAGTTCGTGGGGTAGCCTCGTTCGTCCAGCGCCTCAACGGTCACATCCGAGCCGTAGTCGTTCTCCGTCTCGCCACGCACGATGAAGTAGGGGTCTCCAACGAGACCGTTGAACCTCTTGCGGGTCTCGTCCTCACCGACATGTTCGTCAGTGCGAGTCGGCAGATCATCGAGGTGGTCGGACATGTCGGCGGCACCATCGTCGGCGGTTCTTGCTTGCGCAGTTCAGGGTCGCGCCCTTGGGCGATCGAACCCGATCGAACCCGTTGGGCCGCTGCCAATGTCCCGCGTTTGTCCGTTCGAGACAAGGAACCACCGTCCCACTCTCAACCCGCCCGCGGCTCTACTCCGGTGAACGAGGCCGTCCTCGGCCCCTCGCCGGAGCCGCCGCATGCCGCACCGCCACGACCTCAAGGTCTTCCTGCTCTCGAAGGACAAACCCGCCGGGCCGCCGCGTCCCGGGCCGACGCTGGTCGTCGAGGCGCCGACGCTGGACGGGCTGCTGCCGGCCGCGAAGCGGGCGCTCGCTGACGCGGGGTACCCGCGCGACCGGGCCATCTCGTTCACGCCGACCGGGCTCGTTGCCTACGTCGAGGACCCGGCGTGAACGAGGGCGCCGCGGCAGACCAGGCGCACGCGCGCCTGCAGGCGATCCTCAAGGCCGTCGTCGTCGGGCGCGACGTCGCCGACGCGGCGAGCCGCGAGGCCGG
>JAGQIY010000587.1 GCA_020430865.1 Myxococcales bacterium | reverse complement strand
GTCGTCGTGGCCGGCACGTGCGGCACACGGCGGTGTGCGTGCGGGCGTTCATGAGTCGGTCGGCCCCGCCGGACACCTCGACGGTGTAGCGGCACTTGGGGCAGCGGAGTTCTTGAAGGGCGGCCAAGCTGTCGTTCCTTTCGTGAGGGCGGGTGTTTTCGACGTACGTGGCGTGCGTGACCCCAGCTCAACCGTCGAGCCGCAAGGCTCCTCCCCCCTCACCCCTCGCCTTCGGTGCCTTCGCTCTGAGCCGCAGCCGGAAGGGCTTTTACCCGCGAGGCGAACACGCCGTGCAGGCGCTCGAGCTTTTCTAGGAGCCAGCGCTGCTGGTTCGGCCAGTCGCTCTCGTCGGTGATGTCGGCGCCGCGACGCACCGAAATAGTGCACGCGCCCTCGTCCGCCGGCCCACTCCAATCCAGAGCCTCGCCAGCCTCCTGCTCGATCTTCGTCCGCTCCGCCTCGAGCTCCCCGTACCACAACGTCGCAAACTTCGGATTGATGTAGAGACTCGCTCTGAGCTCGCCAGAGTAGTCATGGAAAGCATTGTTCCAGCTCGAAAAGACTGCTGTCAGGTGTACCCCGGTGCGGCCGATCGCAAGGTTCATGAAGTGGCGCGTGGACGGCGACTGAGCGCGCAGCACTGCACTCTTGCTCGCGAGCTCGGCGAAGCCCGTCCAGAAGCGCAACCGTGCCTGTGCAGATTCTCCGTGTGCCGCCGTGGCGGAAGCAGTGTGCGCCTTTCGCGACCAGTCGTTGGGCTTGCTCACGATGTTGAACTTGGGAGCTGCGAGCGAGTCACCGATCTTCCAGAGCTCCACTTCGAGCCCGAAGCAACGCAACTTGTCGCTGGCGAGGTTGTTGAGCCAGTCGAACGCCGCGCGGTGCTCGTCCGTAAAACGCGAAGCAATCCAGACGAGAGTCACAGCGTCGAGCCCGGCCGCGTATGTCACGAGTTGCCCGAGGTGGGTGTGGTCGGTGCGCTCGAGTTGGTTCTCTATGAGCACCCAGCTGTCGGTGTCGATGTCCTTGCAGAGGATGTCAGCCCGGAAGGGACCGACTTCCTTCTCTTGCGCCTCGAGTTCGAGGGCGAGCCCCAACGCCTCCCCGAGCAGAGCAAGGTTCTCCTCTCCGGCGAGCCAGGGCGTGAAGTCCTGTGCTTCGGTCTTCCAGATGTCCCGTAGTTCGACACGCTGAAGCCGCCCCAAGTCTCTCGCCATGCGTGGGTGTCTCCTTGACTGGCAGTCTATCGGGGAGTTCGTGCTGAGCGGAAACGGTGCGAAGTGCGCTCGAGCGCCCCGCCCACCGACTCGTCACGAATGTTCTTGTGCAGATTCGGATCAACTTGTGCAACCAACAGTGCCTGACATGATCCAGGCCTCGGCGGCGCGGCACGCCAGGCCGTTTTGCATCACGAAGCCCCGCGCCGCCGCGATACAAACGGGACTATGTCACTCTTCGGCCACCTCGCTCTTCGTTTCGGCCACCAAGCAGAGCCGCTCGCAACGGAGGCTCTCGCGTACATCCTCAGGAAGTCGCAAGGCGCACGCCAAGGTTTCATGGCGTCGCTTGGCTCGAGCGCAGCCGGCTTCCCGGACTTGGCATTCCGAGACCAAGCGACAGATTCCGATTTGGGTCGACCGGACCTTGCGGGAAGCGACGACAGCGGCACTGCGCGTGTCTTGGTAGAAGCAAAGTTCTGGGCAGGTCTCACTGACCATCAACCGAACAGTTATCTGGACCAACTTCCGCCCGGCGGAGTCCTCGTCTTCGTCTGTCCCGAAGCGAGACTCGAGTACGTTTGGCACGAGCTACTCCACCGCGTTCGTGAGGCAAACCGAACAGCAAGAGAGACACCCGCCGAAGGCGATCTCAGGCAAGCCACAGTCGGTGAACGTCACCTCGTGCTGCAGAGCTGGCGGCGCATGCTGAACGGCATGCGGATGGAAATCTCTTCGGACCCGGAAAACGTACGGGCCGACATCGATCAGCTCGATGGGCTCTGCGAGCGGATGGATGCACAAGCGTTCATTCCAATCTCAGAGGCCGAGCTGACCTCGAACGCCTGCCGACGCGTCCACGAATTCGGCAGCATTGTGGACGATGTCGTCAGCTGTCTGGTCCGCGATGGCACGATGAACACCAAGCGCCTACGCGCCACCGGCGGCAACGGATGGTACGGCCGCTACGCGCGACTTCGAGGCGTTCCCGCGCTGTTGCACGTGAGCACCTGGTATTGGTCTTCGCTCGGTGCCAGCCCCGTATGGCTTGCCGTGTACGGTTCGAAATGGCGCGATCCACCG
>JAGQIY010000586.1 GCA_020430865.1 Myxococcales bacterium | reverse complement strand
TAGGCACGGCGCAGGGTGTCGGTGGAGCACTCGGAGAGCCCCAGGTACTTCACCTTGCCCTCCTTCACCAGCTCCGCCATCGCGCCCACGGTGTCCTCGATGGGCGTCTCCGGGTCGACGCGGTGCTGGTAGTAGAGATCGATGGTCTCGATGTTCAGGCGCTTCAGGCTCTTCTCGCAGGCGCTCTTCACGTACTCGGGCTTGCCGCTGATGCCGAAGCGCGAACCGTCGTCCCCGCGCACGACGGCGAACTTGGTGGCGATCACCGCCTGCTCCCGCTTGCCCTCGAGAGCCTTGCCGACGAGCTCTTCGTTCCTTCCGACACCGTACATGTCCGCGGTGTCGAAGAAGTTCACCCCGCGCTCGAGAGCATGATGGATGACCTCGATGGACTTGCTGTCTTCTGCGGGGCCATAGAACTCGCTCATGCCCATGCAGCCCAGGCCGACCACGGCCAGATCGATGTCACTCTTGCCAAGCTTGCGCTTCTTCATCTGTGTTCCTCCTCGGTGCTAGACCTCACACCTACGCCCACGCGCTGGCAACGCCCAGCCTCGCTCCTGCGGAGGTTTTGCTCAATCCTGCGATTTAGTACCCGCGCCACCGCGCCGGTTCTGTCCTTGCCGCGGTGGTTCAGTCCTCGCCACCATCGAGGTGCACCGTGGGGGCGACCTCGAAGGTCCTCGCGTAGTGCCCCGGCGCGAGACCGAACTGTCGCTTGAAGTCGCGGGTGAACTGCGCCGGACTGGCGTACCCCACCTCCGCGGCGACGTGTCCCGCCGTGGAACCATTGGCGAGCAGCAGCTCCCGGGCGCGCTCCAGGCGCAGGTGCTTCTGAAAGCGCATCGGGGACACGCTGGCGATCTCCTTGAAGCGATGGGCGAAGTGCGAAGGACTCATCGCGACCTGCTTGGCGATGCTCTCCACGCTGAGCCGCTGGCAGACGTTCGCCTCGATGAAGTTCATTGCCTCACGGATTCGTTCACGCTCCGGCTCTCGCACCGCCTGGCGCAGCACCGCCGCGGCGTCGGTCTCGAGCAGTCTGAACACGATCTCGCGCTGGATGAGCGGCGCCAGCACCTGGCGCTCCAGCGGGCTGTCCAAGGTGCGGAGCAGGCGACACAAGGCGTCGACCAAGGGTCCCTCCAGGGGCGAGACGAAGGCGCGCGCATCGGGAAGGCTCTCCCTCACCCCCCCATGCTCGCTCACTTCGAGCAGCGTCCTCAGGACGACCTCCGGCGGCAACAACATGCCCAGAGAGAGGTACGGCTCATCGGGAGTCGCCTCCACGGGCGCGGCCGCGTACTCCGTTTCCCCACGGAGAACTAGATAGCTCAAGCGGTCGTAGACCAGGTGCTCTCCGGACACCTGCACGTGCTTCGCACCCGAGACGGCCACGGCGAGATACATCGCAGTCGTGCGCGCGGTCTTCGGGGGATAGGGGGAGGAGAACCGAAAGAACCACAGACCGGGCAGCACAGAAGCCGTGCGGCCTTCCCCTGGGGCGCGGCGTGCGATCAGCCGCCTGAGCTCTTCGGTTCCCGCCGTCTTGCCCCGCCCCGCCATGCCAGACAGCCATAGCACGCGTTGGCCGATAGTCAGCGTCGGTGCCGCAGGTGTAAGTCTTCCCTCGAGCCCGCGTTTCTGCTGCCAACCGCGGCGCACTCCCCAGAAACGAAACCGGGCGCCGCCGAGCTTGGAGGAACTCATGAGACCACACACCTTCGTGGGCGCTGGGGCGTTGTGCGCCCTGCTCGCGCTCGTCACCGGCTGCGGCACGGGCGCCATGGGGCAGAGCCAGTTCGCCGAACCGCCACGCCGACGGGGCCCACGGCTTGAACGCGCCGCTCGCTCAGGGCGCGAGCCTGGAGCCGGAGGTCAACCTGCAGTTACCTGGAAGCGCTGCGCCCACGCTCGAGCTACTGAGCGCGCGAGGCGACGTCGCGCGGGTGCAGGACGGACGCATCGTGGGCGCCGGTCCCGGCGTCACGGCGATCCTCGTCACCGACAAGGCGGGCACCGTGCTCGACTTCTATCACCTGTGGGTGGAGAAGCCGACGCGCGCGTCGCTACACCGCGTGGAAACGGGCAAGGATCTTGGAGAGGTGGAGGGCGGCATCGATCTGCTCGTCGGTGAGTCGGTGGAGGTCGAGCCGAAGGTCTACTACGAGACGCAGGAGCTCGCCGGACGCATCTCCGCCGAGTGGAACGTCGAACCTGCCATCGCGACGCCCATGCGCATCGGCGCTCACGGCGGACGACGCTTGCTCGCGACGACGCCCGGCGAGGCGCAGCTCCAGGTGAAGCTCGGCGCCATCGAGCTCACGTTGCCTCTACGCGTGCTGCCGGTACCCGGCAGCGCACCTCACCCCCAAACCAGACCCTTCACACCGAATCCGGCGACCACGCCGAGCGCCGCCCCCAGCGAGGAGCCTGCAACATGAACCGTTTGAATCGCGCGCTGATCCTCGCTGGCCTGACCTGGGCGAGCACCGCCTGCACCCACTACTCCGCCATCAACGGGCCGCCGCCGGGACACACCGCGCAGCTGAACGACGCCGCAGACGAGCTGAGGATCTCCCCGGGAGTGGCCCTGGCCTTCACCTGCACGACGCCCGGAGGAAACCCCTGCTCTAGTTCCGCGAGGATCGAAGACCCGAGCCTCGCGAAGCTGATGCCGGGACACCTGGCAGAGCTCGACAGCTACGTCGACGGGCGACTGCCCCAGTCGAGCTACGTCGTCGTGGGCCTCGAGCCGGGCAAGACGCGCCTGCTCATCGACGACGAGGATCCCATCGACGTCATCGTCGAGGAGCGCTAGCTCGGCGCCGCCAGCAAGAGCCTAAATCACGAGGGTCGGCGAGTCCTCGAAGTCGAGACGCGCGACCAGCGCTTCCGAGAAGGCGGGCAGGTCGTCGGGCTTCCGCGAGGTGATCAGGTTGCCGTCCTCGACGACTTCCCGGTCCTCCCAGCTGGCGCCGGCGTTCTCGAGGTCCTTGCGCACCGAGGGCCAGGAGGTCAAGCGCTTGCCGCGCACGACATCGGCTTCGATGAGCAGCTGTGGACCGTGACAGATCGCCGCCACTGGCTTCTTCTGGTCGACGAAGTGCTTCACGAACGCGACCATCTCCGGCTCGGTGCGCAGGTGGTCCGGCGAGTATCCTCCGGGAATCAGTAGCGCGTCGAAGTCCGCCGCAGCGTGGCTCTTCGGCGTGCCACGCACCGTCACCTTGGCCTGCCCTCGCTTGCCGCGCAGAATCGCGCCCTGCTCCGTGCCGATGACCACCACGTCGTGCCCCGCTTCTTCGAGCGCGACCGCCGGGTGAGTGAGCTCCGAGTCCTCGAAATCCGACGCGAGCGTCACAGCGACCTTTGCCATCTTTGCCTCCCTTGATTGTTCCTTGGTTCGTGGGGTTGGGGGTGAGGTCAGCCATCGCTGACTGGCACCAAGCTCGAGTCAGCAAGTGCCGTGCCGGGCCCGCCAACCGCAGAAAACGCACCCACGCCGCGCCACAGTGCCACGCCGCCGCAACAATGACCCGTTGAAACACTGGAGCAGCGGAGGAAGAAGCCAGGTGGAAACTTCCCCGGCGCGATCAAGGCGCGGTCAAGGCGCGGTCAAGGCGCGGTCAAGGCGCGGCCAAGGCGCGGCCAAAGGCGCGGCGAGGCCCCCGGGCGGCTCCGACCGTGAGGCGCCGCTCGGGAACCGTTTACAGCCGGTGTCTCCTCGCGGTAACTTCCGAGGTTGCCCCGCTCTGCGCGCGGGGCGCGGTGCGTTCACTCGCCCGCTGAACGGACCACTCAAGGGAGGAAGCCATGCGAGGCCTACTGCTCGGCTGCGCGCTACTCAGCGTCGCATGTTCAGGCACGATTCCTGACGTTCACGTCTACTCACCGAACGCCGGCTACGAAGCCGGAGACGACGCCTACGCCAAGCCCGGTAGCGGCGCCGAACCCGAGCTACAGGGTCGACACTACTGCAGGCACCTGGAGCACGAAGCCCGCAAAGTCTCCGTGCGGAACGGCGTCTGGGCGTGGACCTTCACCAGCCTGTCCATCGGCATGGCGGTGACGGGAACGGGCCTGATCGGCGCCACGCCCGACGACCCCACGGCGACGCGCAAGTTCGTGAACGTCGCGGTGCCCGCCACCGCCGCCGCCTTCGGGCTCATCGCCAAGGCGTTCTTCGATCGCTCGAGCGCCGCAGAGAAGCTGGCGGGGGTCGCCGCGCGTCAGGCGGGTCAGGGGGACGCCGACCTGGAGCGTGACGCTGAGATCGATCGACTCGCGCACGCGAACTGCGCCAATGCGACGAGCGATTGGATCGGCGATCGCACGTCGGCCAGCGAACGTATCCTCGGGGATTTACCCGGGGGAACACCGAGCAAGCGCGGTGACGCGCCGCCCAAGCCACCCGCCAAGCCCGGTGACGAGCCAGCAGACGCAGAGCCTGAAGAGAAGCCAGAGGCGGAGGAGGCCGAACCTCCTCCCGCTGAACCCGCGGCAGACGACGAGAAGCCGGCGAAGGCCGCGCCACGCAAGGCCAAGCCGCCAGGCGACGCACGATGAGACCGCGCGCGGCTCGGCGTTCAGCATGCGGAGCGGCGGCATGCCTGCTGACTCTC
>JAGQIY010000585.1 GCA_020430865.1 Myxococcales bacterium | reverse complement strand
GCGCGCAGCGTGTCTGCGATCGCAGAGGCGTCGACGAGCGACGACGTGAGCGCGCCCGCCGCGGCCTGGGCAGGCTTCCTGGCCAGCGGCAGTCGCGGCGCCCTGGACTCGATCGCTGACGGGAACCTCGACTCGCTCCCGCCGCCGGATACCGACGGCAAGGAAGCGGCGCTCGCCACGGCGACCGTCGAGCTGAGCCGTCGAGTCTCCTCCACAGGCTCTTACCGCGGGGAAGCGCTGCGGCAGGTGGTGCTGCGAATCGGCCGAGCTCTGGAGACCATCGCGGCCGCGCGTGGGCTCAGCGAGATCGTCGACACCGCCGGCGGCAACAACGCGATCGCCGACCTGGAGTACGCGGTGGATGCGCTGAGACGCCTGAGCTCTGCTGCGAGCCGGCGTCTCCTCGCCAGCGGCGGTAGCAGCGCGAGCATCATGATCATCGCGGACGTGCCCCCGCTGTCAGCGCTGATCGAGCGCGCCGTGACGGCTGGGGTGCCTGCCAACCGGGATCAAATGGCCATGGCGATCGGGGAGCTGGCGGCGGATCTGCCGCCAGCCCTGGCCGCGGCGATCGCCTCCGTGACGGCGCGCATCGCGTCGCTGCCAGCCAGCCCGCCCAGCGACGTCTACGCCATTCCCCTGCAGAAGCGACGCGAAGCGCTACCCGATTGGCTGCTGCCCCGGCGGACCATCGGCGGCTTCTATGTGGTGCGAGCGCTGGGCGCCGGCGGCGTCAGCTCCGTGTTCGTGGCGCGGCGCGTCGAGGAACGGCACTCGAACAAGGCCGAGCTGTTTGCCCTCAAGGTGCCACAGTACGACCCGACGATGGCTCGCTCCATCTCGGAGCAGGAGTTCCTCCAGCTATTCCGTGAGGAAGCGGGCGCGTTGCTCGGGCTGCCCCAGCACCCGAACCTCGCGCGCTTCGTGACCTTCGACCTCGCCTCGCGGCCGAAGCCGATTCTGGTGATGGAGCTGATCCGCGGCTTCAGCCTGGACCGCCTGATCCGCAGCCGTTCGCTGACGACGGAGCGCGTCCTGGGCTACCTGGACGGCATCCTTGCGGGACTCGAGGCCATGCACGCGGTTGGCGTCGGGCACCTCGACGTGAAGCCCGGCAACGTGATCCTGCGAGACGGGAGCGAGCCGGTGCTCGTGGATTTCGGGCTCAGCGGGCGGCAGCTGCGCCCAGGCTGTGGGACCCTGGAGTACTGCGCACCAGAGATCCTGGGTGTCGTTCCGGCGGACCTCACCCCCGAACCCCAGGCCGCCGACATGTACGCATTCGCCTGCACCGCCTACGAGATGCTCACCGCGAACACGTTGTTCGACGGCGACGACGAGATGACCCTGGCGTCCAGTCACGTGGGCCACGACGGTTGGCCCGAGCACATCGCGGAGCTTGGCCGCTTCACGGAGCTGACGCCGCTGATGACTATCCTGGCGGCTTGTCTGCGTCGGGACCCACGCCATCGCCCCAGCGCCACGGAGACCCGCAAAGCCCTTGCCTCCCTCTCCGAGCAGCTGCGCGAGCTGGCCTGGCCGATCACGCCGCCGAAGACCGCAGCCACGGCCTGAGGCGACGAATTCCCGGGATCGAGCCTCGGCTCTTGCCCTCGGGCGGCCTTGTGTGCGGATCTGCGCCCATGGATCGATGCTCCATCGTCGAATCACGTCTCACGGCGCTGATGCTGTGCGCGGCGCTGACCGGCGTGGTGGGCTGCGAGGAGAAGCAGGTCGCGCCGATCGAGGTCGACGTCGGCAGCGGGCAGCCGATCCAGTTCAAGCCGAAGGCCGCGTTCGCCGAGTACGTCGAGCTGCCCGGGCTGCGCAACGAGTTGCGCATCACGCTCGCCGACTACGAGGCGTCCTGCGAGCGATTCGTGCCACCACCTGCTGGTAAGGCCCTGGTCACCATCGTGGTCGTCACGCCACCCGACATGACGCTGCAAGCGGGGAGCTACGCCTGGGCTGGTCCTGAGCTGCGCGGCATGGCTGCCGGTGTCCAGTCGCATCCGGTCGCCGAGCCCACGGTGCGGATCGGGGAGAAGGGCTACCTGTTTGGCGCCGGCGGAGGCGTCCAGCTCCGCGCCTTGAACCTCGACGAGTACGGCGAAGTGGACGGCGTGCTTGGCTTCGAGGCCGCCGCGGCCGAAGGTCGGGGTCCGACTCGGATCCGCGGG
>JAGQIY010000584.1 GCA_020430865.1 Myxococcales bacterium | reverse complement strand
GTCGAGCGATGCGCAGCGCGCCGTCATCGAGGCCATGGGCGGCGGCGTGGGCAGCAGTGGGTTGCCATACTTCGCCAACGCCACCGCAGCGCTCGGCTGGTACCAGAACCACCACACCGACCTGGAGTACCTTGGTGCGCGGCTCCACTGCCTCGACGAAGGTAGCCCGGAGGACCGGTATCTAAAGGTCCATCACGCCATCACTCAGGCGCGGCTGCACGGTGGCGTCGACTCCCACCGTGCAGATGTGCCCAGCAAGCGACGCGAGACTCCGCTGACCTGCGTCTATGTGGCTGACCCCGGCGTCGCGGGACACAGCGCCACCCAGACCAGCATCGCGGAGCGCCTCGCCGTCGATGCGCGGCCCCGGGTCGCGCTCCCCCCCGGCGTCGCGCAGTTGCTGCGTGACCTCCGGGCCTTCATCCACGCGATGTCAGACGTGCAGTCCGATGACGACGACTTCATCGACCGCATCACCAACGCGCTGGGCGACGGGCCCGCAGCGGATGAGGGCGTCGCATCGGGGCCGATCGGCGAACAGCGACGGGCTCGCGGCCGGACTTGCTGCACCTTCGGCTGTGAGCAACCGGCGACACGCTGGGAGCTCCCCATCGGCGCCAACCCGAGCATGACGTCCTACGTCTGCGATGCACATACCGCCGGATCCGACGCCGTGGCGTGGCTGACCGAAGCCGTCGTGGCTGGCGACATCGAGGCGTTCGGTCTCCACGTCGTGCCGTGGGTCAAGGAGCGCGACACGACGATGAACGGCGGCGTGACCGGGCCCGGCTGCTCGCTGGGCCTGCTGGCCCGCCTCGCCAGCCGTATGCCGACACCCTGGGTCGTGCTCGCCCTCGACGGCGACCCGGGGCGTCCGACGGTGGTCGTCTCCTACCCCGGGGGCGAGCCGGAGAGATGCCGGAGTCCGACGAGGAGTTCGCCGCGCGCGTTGTGCCGCTCGATGACCTACCGGACGCGATGACCCCGGGGCTGCGGTTCACGCACCCGACCATCGCCCACTTCCGCTTCGCCGAGGAGTGCGGCTACACGCTGGCGAAGTACGGGCCGCGGGACTACGAGGTGCAGGATGTGCCGAGGGGCTGGCGCGAAGTCCGGGGTGGCTTCATGAAGCGACGCGGGGCCGGACTCGGGACGCCGGCCGGGAAGCGCGTGGGTGACTTCGTCGTGGATGCCCAGCGCCCTGGGGTCCCCGGGAGGGTCCGAGAGAGCAATGTCGCGCATGCCGGGGTCGTGTTCGCCGATGGTCGGGATGAGGTCATCCCGACCAAGCGCCTCGTCCACATCGAGGGTGACAACGGCGCCGACAGCGAGAAGCTCTGGGACAAGGCGGCGGCGTCCCACCGGGTGCGAGCAGCCTTTCGCAGCGCTGGCGTTCTCTCCTGAAACGGACTGTCAGTGGGTGGTAGGTATGATGACCACCCGGCGATAGGAGGTCACGATGACCGGATGGATGAGGACTGTTCAGCTCGGTGCAGCGCTCGTGCTGGCCGGCTGCGGGGGGCAGCCCTTGGCGCGTTCGATGAGCGAAGACCGCTCGTGCGTCGACTACATGCTCGACACCGAGCGCGCCAAAGCAGAGGAGGCCCGCTGCCCCGGGCCAGACCACGAGATGGTCACCACGAAGAAGAACGGCCTGGTCGTCGCGATCGAGTGCGTGTGTCGGAGGGTGCAATGACCGATGTCTACGTCACGAAGTACGCGCTCACGATGGGGATCGTGAAGACGCGGCTTCAGCCACACCAGCCGGTGGACAGCGAGACATACGCCATCGTCCACTGGCCCGATGCTGGCCGCAACGGGCTCCACCTGCGCAGAGACCATCTCCACGAGACCGAGCAGGCGGCTCGGGAGATGGCAGAGGCGATGCTCATCAAGGAGATCCAGCGGCTCGAGAAGAAGCTGGAGAAGTTGCGCGACTTCGTCTTCAAGGTCCGAGACGCGGACGACTAGCGCGCGAGCTAGCGCGCGACGAGCTGCTCGAGCACGCCGAAGAGCATGTCGAGCTTGCCCGCCGACTCGACCGCGCTGACCCAAGGCGGTCGCTCCCCACCCCACATCGCGTTCCACCCCGCCCGCTGCGACTCCACATCATCCGGCACCATCCGGGCGAGGTGAAGGTCTCCATCGCACGCCTCGACGATCTCGAGCCAGCGCCGTAGAGCGACCCCTGGTGGTGCTGCTGGGATCTCCTCGAACGCATCCTGCACCCGGTCCTCGATAGCAGACCGAAGGCCAGCGATGGCCAGGTTGACGGCCAGGTCGGCGCGTCGCGGCTTGCCTCCACAGACCCCCCGGTCCTCTGGGCACGTCCAGCATGGACTTCGACCAGCGACGAGCTCGGAGTGGATGTAGCGGCCGGCTTTATCGTCCGGCAGAGAGCACTGCGCCGGCACATGCCCTGCCCGGATGAAGGCCACCTTGCCTTCTGGGAGGCTGAGTTCCTCAGCGGTCATCGAGGCAAGCGCAGGATCGATCGTTTCGGCCGGATGCGCTGCTGCCTGCGCCTCGGGGTGGCCCTCTTCGAGCAGGTGATGGTCGATCCTGTGCGATGCCGACGCCGCGCGCTCGGCCAACCAGAGCGCCATCACCGTGTCGTCGTGCGACCCAATGCCCTGCAGCTTGCCGTCGAGCCAGCCGAACGACTTGAGCTCGCTGATGATGATGTCAGTGAGCTCGACCGAGCGGGCGTCCCCTCGCGCGAACCGGAGCTTGCCGTTCTCGAGCAGCAGGCGAAGTCCGACCACCCCCCTGGTCAGGTGGTACTTCCGCTGCCCGGTGGTGACGAACTTGTGGATCGGGAGATCGGTGTGGTTGCGCAGCTCGTCACCCCACGCCGCCTGGGCCGAGTTGGCCTCGACGTTGATCCGCGTGAGCTTCCCAGCAGCGTGGTAGGGCTGGGCAACGTCGCGGATGATGTGGAGCTGCGAGCTGAACGGCACGCCCTTGAGGTGGCGCATCTCGACGAGATGGCGGTTTCCTCGAGCGTCGATGCCAAGGACGACGATGACGAAGAAGTCGGCGCCGGCCTCGGCGCTGGTGGCGATGTCGACCCCCATCGAGTAACGCCAGTCGCGGACTTCGAGCTCTTCGGCGCGGGCCCCAAGGCGCAGCCATGTCGCCAGCGTCTCGGGGTGGCGGTAGAAGAGCGCGCGAGGGAACAGGCTGCTCTCGCCGCTGATGGGGCGCAGCAGGTACTCCTGGTTGAACGGGAGCTCGCCCATCGAGCGCTTGCGCTTGGCCAGCCAGGCCAGCGAGCGGAACTCGGGCCAAAGCGCCCGCTG
>JAGQIY010000583.1 GCA_020430865.1 Myxococcales bacterium | reverse complement strand
CGCTTGCGAGATCTCGCGGCGATCGGCGAGATCGCCTTCGATCCGAACGCATACATCGTGCAGGGTCTGCGTGAGCTGGGGCGCCGCATCTCACGGGTTGCACCCATCGGCGGCGAGCGCGTCGACCTGGACGCGCTGGAGGCCGTGTTCTCCGAGCTCCCCCGCGCCCGCTTCCGCACGGGCAGAAGGTACTGGTGGGAGTATGCGGGGGCGCCGCGAGACGTCGCGCCCGACTTGCCCATCGCCGAGTTTCGTGAACGCCGCGCGCGGGTGGTCGAGGACCTGAAGACGCTGAACCGGCTGCTCGACGCCGATCTCGCCGCTCGCCTGCAGCAGGATCTGCGTCCCGTCGTCGACGCCTACGTCCAGCGGCTGAACAGCGCGGGCGTGCTCGACTTCCTCGATCTGCTGCGCAGCGTGCGCGACCTGCTGGTACGCGACGAGGCGGTGCGACGCGAGCTCGGAGCTCGCTTCACCCACCTCTTCGTCGACGAGTTTCAGGACACGGACCCCCTGCAAGCCGAGATCTTGCTGTTGCTGGCGAGCAGCGATGCAGCCGAGGTGAGACCGACGAGGATCCGCCCCAAGCCGGGCAAGCTGTTCGTGGTGGGCGACCCGAAGCAGGCCATCTACCGCTTCCGTCGGGCAGATATCCTGCTGTACGAGCGCGTCAAGGAGCAGCTGCTGGGCGCGGGCGCAGAGTTGCTGAACCTGAGCACCAGCTTTCGCTCGCGACCAGCCATTCAGAGCCTGGTGAACCACTGCTTCGCGGCGCGCATGACCGGAGGCAGCAGCCAAGCCAACTACGTCGCCCTTCATAATTTCCGCAAGGAATCCAACGAACAGCCCAGCGTGGTCGTTCTACCCGTACCGCACCCCTACCCCAACTGGACGAACACGCCTCGGGTGACCCTTGCCCAGCTCGAGCTGAGTCTGCCCGATGCAGTCGGCGCCTATGTAGACTGGCTGGTCAAGCACAGCGACTGGCAGGTGGAGGAAGCGGGTCAGCGGCGCCGTATCGCCGCCCGTGACGTCTGCTGCTTGTTCCGACGCTTCGTCAACTTCGGTGAAGACGTGACCCGTCCCTACGTGCGGGCGTTGGAGGCTCGACGGCTACCCCACGTCCTGGTCGGAGGCCGCTCCTTTCATGGCCGTGAAGAGGTGATGGCGTTGCGCACCGCGCTGCAGGCCATCGAGTGGCCCGACGACGAGCTGATGGTCTACGCCACGCTTCGTGGCGCGTTCTTCGCGCTCTCCGACTCCGAGCTGCTGGAGTTCAAGGCCTTCGTTGGCGCGCTCGACAGCGAGACACCGCGCCTCGGCCGCTTGCACCCGCTGCGACGCGTTCCCCGCGAACGCATGCCGGAGGGCGTTCACGCCGTGGCCGATGCCCTGGATATCCTCGGCGCCCTCCACGTCGGCCGCAATCGTCGCCCGATCGCCGAGACGATTGGTCGCCTGCTGGCTGCCACCCGAGCCCACGCTGGAGTCGCCATCTGGCCAACCGGGGAGCAGGCGCTCGCGAACGTCTTGTCGCTGATAGACAAGGCCCGGCGGTACGAGGCTCGGGGCGCCTTGTCCTTCAGAGGCTTCGTCGAGTGGCTGGAGCTGAGCGCCGAGCGAGGCCAGGGCAGTGAAGCACCGGTCATCGAGGAAGGCACCGATGGCGTACGCTTGATGACGGTGCATGGCGCCAAGGGACTCGAGTTTCCGGTGGTCATCCTCTGCGAACCCGGGGCGCCGCTCGAGACCAACCGGCCATCACGCTTCATCGACCCGGAGACGAACCTCTGGGCCCAGGGCCTCTGCGGTCTGATGCCGTACGAGCTGCTGAGCAACGAAGCCGAGATCAAGGCACAGGACGACGCCGAGGTGATCCGCCTGGGCTACGTCGCCGCCACGCGGGCGCGCGATCTGCTGGTCATCCCCGGCATCGGCGATGGGCCCTTCCCTGAGGAGCGCTGGAGCAGCATCTTCCACCCGGCCATCTATCCAGAACCGCGGCTGCGCGGAAACGCAGAGCCCGCTCCGGGCTGCCCGAGCTTCGGCCCCGACAGCGTGAACACGCGGCCCTTCTCCTCCGACCTGCTGGAGCAGCCCGTGGTCAAGCCGGGGCTGCACCGGGAGCTGGCGGCCGGGGGCGGCGTGGTCTGGTGGTGCCCAGCACAGCTCGACCTGGACCAGCGTGAGCGGGGCGGCGTGCGCCAGCAGGAGATCTTGATGGCGAGCGGGGAGGCGGATGCGGCGAAGGCGGCGCATCAGGCGTGGTCCGACGAACGGCGAGCGCGCCTGGAGCGCGGGTCTCGCTCCCGCTGGCCAACTCGCAGCGTCACCCAGGTCGCCCACGCACTCGAAGTCTCACACGCCCCGGAGGAGTCTGGTGAGATGAGCAACGCACGAGCTCGAGAGCTCGCGCAACAGATTTTCCCCAAGGCAATCATTGACCGCGCGGATGCGGTGAGTGTCGAGGCGCCGCTATCACGCAGCAGCGGCCGTCCTCGGGGAGCCCGCTTCGGAACACTGGTGCACGGCCTGCTCGAACGCGCGACCCTGGAGGCGTCGTCAGAGGACACGACGCAGCTGGTTCGCCTGGGGGAGCTGCTCGCGCGCCAGCTCGGAGCCACCGAGCGCGAGCTCCTGGCCGCTCGCGATGCGTGCCTGAATGCGCTCCGCCATCCCGTGCTGCTCCGAGCCCGCGAGGCGACGGACCTGCGGCGAGAACACGCGCTGAGCTACCGGCGACCTGACGGCGAGCTGTGGGAGGGCGTGGTGGACCTCGCCTTCCTGCACTCTGGACGCTGGTGCGTCGTCGACTTCAAGACGGACGTGATCGAGGACGCTCCCTTCGCCTATCGCCTGCAGGTCGCGCTGTATTGCCACGGGCTCGAGCTGGCGACTGGAGCGCCGTGCGACGGTGTCCTGCTCGGGGTTTGACCAAGCGGTCGCCAGAGGACGCGACGCATCAGGGGATTTCGGGGGTGAGCGCGCATCGCTGAGCACTTTACGCATCGCGTTACGACGACAGCTGGGGGACGCGAGTCGACGGGCCGCGAGCTGCTCCGCGCTCCTGCCTGCGTCGACGCCAATTCCACGAGGTTTTCGGGGAGCACCCTGGCATCGACTGGCGGGAGAGCGGATACTCGCTGCCTCGGTTACTCGTGCGAAGTGGAGGCTCCTGGAAGCAACCCGCCTCGATACCTCCTGCGGGAGGGTCGAGGAGCGGGGTGAGACTGCTGCCCAGCAATCGGCGCTGGGGTCAGTATGAGGCCATCTGCGAGCTGGCGAGCGGAGGGATGGCTAGCGTCCACCTCGCGCGCAGGACAGGTTCCGAGGGCGACTCCGGGCTGGTCGCCGTCAAGGTGCTGCACGGGCACTTGCAGGACGACGAGCAACACCGAGAGCTATTCCGCAGGGAATGTGAGCTGGTCGCGCACATTCGTCACCCGAACGTCGCCTCCCTGATCGAGTTTGGCGAGGAGGCCGGTGAGCCCTACCTGGTCATGGAGTACGTCGAGGGAGCGACCCTGGCCACGCTCCAGGCCCACACCGCACGCACGGGGAGCTGGCTGACCAAGACCGCAGCGCTAACCATCTGCATCGATGCGCTCGCTGGGCTGCATTCTGCGCATACGCTGAGGGACTCGCGGGGCAGACCAGCCAACATCGTCCATCGAGACGTCTCCCCACAGAACATCCTGGTCGGCGTGGGCGGTCAGTCGAAGGTGGTCGATTTCGGCATCGCGCATGGCGTCGACCTGGATCCCAAGGGTGGAGACGCGGTCAGGGGCCGCCTCGCCTACATGTCACCCGAGCACATGCGGGGTGAGGAGATTGACGGACGGGCCGACGTCTACGCGCTGGGCATCGTGCTGTGGGAGTTGCTGACCGCGAAGCGCCTGTTCAAGCATCGCCACGACGGTGCCCAGATCGACGTCATCGAGCGCGTTCCCCGCATTCGCGGCGTCAAGCCGGACCTGCCAGAGGCGCTGGACGAGTGCGTCGCTCGGGCGCTGTCACCGAAGCCAGGAGACCGCTTCGACAGCTGCGAAGCGTTCGCAGACGCGCTGGAGTCAGCGGTCGAGTCCGCTGGACTCGAGCTGTCCCGCAAGGAAGTGTCCGACCTCGTGCTGGGAGCATCCGGGCGTGAGCTGGAGCTGCGGAGAGCGACCGCGCGTGCGGCAGCCACGGCGGAGTCCGGACCGCAGTGGAGCGCTCCTTCCTCACCCCCTCCCAGCCCCCCTCCCTCGCTTCCGCCAGGTAACGGTGCCGCCCCTGCGCAGGTCGACGCGCGCAGCCAGACGCCACCTCCAGTGGCGGTCGACGTGCCCCGAGCCTCTCGAGCGAGCATCCATCCAAGCTATGTCGGGCCACCACCGTCCGCGAGCGTCCCCCCTGGCGCGCTCGCCGACGGGTCACGGGTCTCCTATCTCCCCGCGGGTGCGCTGCCCGTGCAGCCGAGCGTCGCCCCGCCTCCAGGGAGCCGCGCCTGGCAGTGGGTGTTGTTGCTCGGCCTTGCTGCACTGGTCGGCACGCTGCTGGTAGTCGCCTGGCAGCGGAGTCATCCGCCAGAGACCACCGTGATCAGCCCCAACGCGAACACGAAGACGGCACCGCCGAAGTCCACGAGCGACGATACCGAGCACCTCGCCCCCGAATCCAAGCCCCAGAACGCAGACGGCGCCCTCAGCGTGGACGACATCCCGGTCTGGCAGAGCCGCCCCCGCCCCGTCAGCGATCCACCTCGGGGCAACGCAGGCTCGACCGAACCCAGAGCGACGTCCAGCCCAGCGCCCGAGCCGAAGCCGCCCGAACCGAAGCCCAAGTCCAAGCCGAGCGACGTCGATCTCGCAAACCCCTACCGCTGAAGCGCGGCCGCGACGACCTCGAGCAGCGGAATGTCCGCTGGCGCCCAGTCGAGGAGCGCGAGGTCGCCGCTCGTCAGCCAGCGGAGTTCAGCGTGCTCCCTCGGCTCCGGCGTTCCCGCGTGGAGCCTGCACGCGTAGAGCTCGAGCTCGATCGAGCTCGTGAGTGACACCCCGAGTCGCTCGCCCACCAGCACCTGAACGTCGAGTTCCTCGCGCAACTCACGCGCGAGCGCTGCCTCCGCCGACTCACCCGGCTCTATTTTTCCCCCAGGAAACTCCCATTTCAGCGCTTCGCGCATGGCCGCACCTCGTCGCGCCGCGAGTACGCGCTGGTCGGTGAAGATCGCTGCCGCGACCACATGTAGGCGAGTCACGCCAGCATCCTAGTAGCAGGGTGTTGAAAGGCACCACCCTGCCAATCGGTGCTGGTGCGACTCGGAGACCAGCTCAGGAAGAACCTGCACAGGCGTGCCCGGATCCACTCAAGGAACCCGTCGGAATGCCGAACTGGAGGGTGTTCACGCGATCTGGCGTGGACCAAGCCCTCGCGCGCCGGCGAAGCCGCGGTCCGGGGGCAGCCGTGAGAGGCGTGGAGGAAGAGTCATGTTGCGCATCCGAAACCGGCACATCGTATGGCCCCTGAGCACCCTGGTCCTGGTGGGATGTGGTTCCCAGGACCCGAATCCGGAGCGGGGGAACGGCGAGGTGGCGAGCGGCGGTGGCGCTGGAGAGATCTCTCGGGCTGGGGCGCCTAGCGGCGGGCAGGCGGGCAGCGGTGGCGCGGCCGGCGCCGCTGGAAAGCAGACGGCGGGAGCCGCGGGGGCCGGAGGTGTGCCGAGCTCGGCGGGGGCTG
>JAGQIY010000582.1 GCA_020430865.1 Myxococcales bacterium | reverse complement strand
GCACTGACGCGCGGCGGGTTCTTCACCATCATCCTCATCGCTGCGCTGTTTGGGTGGGTGCAGGTTTGCCTCCTCGTTCGAGCCCAGGTGAAGGGCTTCCGCGAGAAGGAGTTCGTCCGGGCGGCGCTGGCTCTTGGGGCTTCGCCGTCCTACGTCATCCGTCGGCACCTGATCCCCAACTCCATTTCCCCGATCATCGTCGGTTTCGTGCTGGCGATCCCGCTGGCGATGATGCTTGAGGCCAGCCTCAGCTTTCTGGGTATCGGCGTACCACCGCCCACTCCAAGCTGGGGTCAGATGATCAGCACCGGCATAAACTTCGTTTTCTTCTACTGGCATATGGCGGTCTTCCCGACCGCCGCCCTCGCCATCACGGTGCTCGCAACCACGCTCTTCGGCGACGGCCTTCGCGATGCGCTCGATCCAACGCTGAAGGGGCGCTGACGTGTCCGAAAATCTCGCGCGCCACTTCCTCCTCAGCGAGGATGTCGTGTTTCTCAACCACGGCTCCTTCGGCGCCTGCCCTCGGCCGGTGTTCGAGACCTATCAGGCCTTCCAGCTTGAGCTCGAGCGGCAGCCGGTCGCTTTCCTTGGAGGTCTCGGGCTCCCCAACCGGATGCGCGTGCCCCGCGTCGCCCTGGCGCAGATGCTCGGCACCAGCCCGGAGAACGTCGTCGGACTGGTCAACGCCACACAGGGCCTCAACATCGTCGCCCAGTCGCTCGACCTGCAACCGGGCGACGAGATCCTCACCACCGACCACGAGTATTCAGCGCTCGAGAAGACCTGGGCCTACGTGTCGCGGCGCACCGGGGCCCGGGTCGCCGTGGTCAAGGTGCCGATGCCTTTTGTGTCCGAGGCAGAGTTCACAAACGCGATCCTTGCCGGCTTCACGGAGCGCACGCGGGTGCTGTTCCTCAGCCACATCACGTCGCCGACCGCGCTCGTTTTCCCGATCGGACCCGTGATCGCGGAGGCCAGACGCCGCGGGATATGGACCGTCATCGACGGGGCGCACACGCCGGGTCACATCGACCTCGATCTCGATGCGCTCGACGTCGACTTCTATTCGGGCAACTGCCACAAATGGTTGATGACCCCGAAGGGGTCGGCATTCCTCTACGTGCGTCCGGAACTCCAGGGCCTGATCAACCCGCTTGTGATCAGCCACGGGTGGACCATCGAGGGCAGGCAGCCCGGTGCAAAGGGACCGTTCGGCAATTCGCCATTCATCGACGAACTCGAGATGCAGGGCACCCGGGATCCGTCTGCGTGGCTGTCCATCCCCGCGGCCCTTCAGTTCAGAGACGAGCACGACTGGGGCAGCGTCGCGGCCCACTGCCGCGCCCTGGCACAGGATACTGCCCGCCGGCTCGGCGAGCTGACGGGCCTGCCGCCGCTGAGCACACCGGAATTCTGCGCTCCGCAGATGGTGGCGATGCCCATTCCGGACATCGGCGTCGATCCGCAGCAGCTCCACGACACCTTGCTCGAACGCTACCGCATCGAGATTCCGGTGTTCAGGTGGCAGAACCACATGATCGTCCGGCTGTCGGTGCAGGGCTATAACGGCAAGCCGCAGATGGACCTGCTGCTCGACGCCTTGACCGAAATGCTTGGTCTTCGCCAGCCCGCGCAGGAGCTTCACTACGGCTGACATGTCGGCCGAATTGTGGTGTGTGTGCAGCCCACTGCATGGGGGAGCGCGGACGTGAGCGACGAAGGTGCCCTGGACTATCTCGAGCCCTTGGAAACGCAGACCCGGGGCGTCGCGATTCTGGATGCGCTGGCGCAGATGATCGAGCGCGCCGGCCTCAAGGTCGGCGATCGCCTGCCTCCCGAAGTCTCGCTCGCCAGCGCGCTGGGAGTCGGACGCTCGACCATTCGCGAGGCCCTGAACCGCTGGGAGGGGCTCGGCATCATCCGGCGTCGCCGCGGCGACGGAACGTACCTGTCGGCGCGCGTCACCACATCGAGCGGACTTGTCCCCACGATGGTCCGCCTCGAGGGTGAGGCGCTGTTGCGGCTGATCGAGGTGCGGCGGGCCCTTGAGAACGAGGTCGTGCGCAAAGCGACGATCGAGGCCACCAAGGCCCAGCGTCGCAACATCTCGCGCCTCTGCGATCAGCTCCTGAGGGACGTGGACGAGCGGCGCCCGTGGCGCCGGGCGGACGCCGCGTTCCACGGAGCAATCTACGAGGCGTCCGGCAATCCGATGTTCGGCCAGATCCTCTCCCGCCTCGACGATGCGCTCGCACGATCCGCCGAGTCGCCCTTCGGCCGCGATGAGTTCGGCCTCGCATCCTTCCCCCCGCACCGCGAACTCGCCGACGCCATCCTCGCCGCCGATGCCGACCGCGCCTGTGCATCCATCAATCTGATCCTCGACATCGTCGACAGCGAGATCCGGACGATCATCGGCGACCGGCCATAGCCCCCGGTGGCTCGTCTCCCAGTCCGAGAACCTACGCGTACGCGATGCGCGGATTGTCGGAGGCCTGCATGCGGACATCGTGGTCGACCT
>JAGQIY010000581.1 GCA_020430865.1 Myxococcales bacterium | reverse complement strand
GACTTCGCCAGGGGCCAGCTCGCCAGCGAAGACAGCCTGGCTCGCCACGCGAACCGCCTCCTCTTCTGCGACACCTGCGCGACCACCACCGCGCTCTGGCACGAGTTGCTCTTCGGCGCGCCTCACCCCCAGATCCAGACTCTCGAAGCACACCGCCGCTACGCGCTGACTCTGGTGTGCGATCCCGACGCGCCCTTCGTCGATGACACCCACCGCATCTCCGAGCACACCCGACAGCCGTTCTCCGAGCTCCTGTTGCAACACCTGAGCACGACGCCGGAACCCGTGGTGCACCTTCGCGGTGACTGGGACGCGCGCTTCGAGGCGGCGCTAGCAGCGCTCAGCCGCCAGTTCCCCTGGGCTCAGACCAGGTAGCGCAGCGGAACGAACTCGCGACGCACGCGCTCCAGGGCGCCCGCGGAGCCGTTGTCGACATTTCGCGCGCCGCGTGCACCAGGGGTCAGCGTGCGGAAATCCAAGCTGACACGACTCGAGTTGGCGACGGGGTTCGGCAGCGTGCGATGAAGCTGCGCGGCTGAGAACAGGAGCAGATCGCCCGCCTCGAAATCGAAGCGCAGCGGCTTGGTCTCGGGCTCGTAGCGTGTCGGCGCTGGATAGTCGTCCAGCGCGGTGCGTCCGTGCCAGCCGACTCGCTCCATCCACCGCGCGTAGTCGAAGCTCCGCGACGTGTTCTCCACCTCGCGCTCGAAGTGCTCGGGATAGAACGCGAACGCCTGCTCGACTGGTGTCTTGAAGATCGGGATCCACCAGTTGATCTGCGCCTCGGGGCAGGCGTACCAGGTGTCGCGGTGGATGACGAACAGCGGAGCCGCCTCGGGGAGCGCTTCGGCCCTGTGATTGATCACGCGCAGGCGAGGCGCATCGACACAGGTCACGTTCTCGAACCCAGCGGCCTCGATGATCCGCGCGGCAAGCTGGTGAAGCGCGGGCTGGGAGTAGAGGCGGTCGCGTAGGTCGGCGAGCCTCCCGAACTCGAGCAGTCGGCAAGGCCAGAGACCGAGGTCATCCCAGTCCGCGTCCAGCTCCGGGAAGCAGGTGCGTATCTCGGCCCGCACGCGACGCACCAGCTCGAGCGTCAGATCGCTACGTTGAAACACCACCAGGTCCCCAGCGTGGACCCGGCGCTCGAGCTCCACTCCTGACAGCGGCTCCTGCCCTGACTGGTCCCTGGCACGGAAATGATGTCTCAGCTGAAACCGGCTCATTCCCCAAGGCTACCGAGCGAAGCGCCAGCTGGCCTAGCGCAAAGCCAGACCAAGGAGTCGCGTTCTCGGTGCGCGTTTCCATCTCGATATTCGCGGCCGCTCCTCGAAGCCCACGGATCCGTTCCCCGCAGCCGAAGCGAGCCCGCGATTGACCCAGTGAGTCAAAGACTTCTCAGTGCGACTCCTTCTGCCCACCTTCGCCCACCAACCTCGCCAGATCCCGCGTGAAACGGAAAAGTGCCCGCGTTGACTCACGGCTTGGCGCTAAGATCCGAACCTGGTGCCGCACGACTCGTCCTCCGACCTCCGTGTTCAGTTCCGAAACCGGCAAGTGGTGCGCCCCATCACGCCGTCGGAACTACCGGACTCCCACGCCGGGACTCACACGCCGACGCCCTTGGTCGAGCCCGAGACCAACAGCTGGCTCGACGGCCGATACAAGGTAGGTCGGCTGCTCGGCAAAGGCGCGATGGGCGAGGTGCGGCTATGCCACGACTGCGTCGCTGGCCGCACCGTCGCGGTGAAGACGATGACGCTCCGCACGGCAAAGAAGCCAGAGCTCAGACGTCGCTTCGAGCGCGAATGCTTGATCCAGGCTCAGCTGGAGCACCCATCCATCGTGCCGGTGCACGAGATCTCACAGACCGCCGCTGGCGTGCCCTACTTCGTCATGAAGCGCGTTCATGGCAAGACGCTGGCAGACATCATCGCCAAGCTGCGCCAGGCCGATCTGGCGATCGAGCGAGACTTTCCACGCAGCAAATTGCTGAGCGTGTTCGCAGCGGCCTGTCAGGCGGTGGCCTTCGCGCACAGCCGTGGCGTCATCCACCGCGACCTGAAGCCCTCGAACATCATCGTCGGCGACTTCGGCGAGGTGTATGTCATCGACTGGGGCGTCGCGAAGATCCTGGACCCAGAAGACGAGATCCGCTGGAGCGGCGTGGGGATGGAGAGCGAGCCGCCTCGCCCTGACGATACCGGTGTGGGGGTCCAGCTCGGCTCCCCGGGCTACATGCCACCAGAGCAGGCGCTGGGACGCAGCGCCGAGGTGACGCCAGCGGCCGACGTCTACGCGCTCGGTACCATCTTGTTCGAGATCTTGACGCTGGATCGCATGCACCCCGGAG
>JAGQIY010000048.1 GCA_020430865.1 Myxococcales bacterium | reverse complement strand
TGGCCGGAGTGACAGCGCTCTGAGCCAGTCCTGCTGCAGCGCCGACGGACAGGGCGACGGCCAGCATCGAAGCCACGACGCCGACGGCGACCATACTCCCGAGGGACTCTCTCATCCCGGCAGCGGCCTGAAGGTCGGCGGCAAAATCCTTGGCGGTCTGGTGACGGGCTCCCGGGTCTTTGGAGAGCGCCTTCAAAATGACAGCCTCTACTGCCACGGGCAGTTCCCGGCAGATTCGTCGGGGCGGAGTCGGATCTTGTGTTAGAATGGCCTGGATGCATTCGTGGGTGTCGCGCTTGGGTCCCGGAAGAGTGTCGAACGGGGGGACCCCGCACACCATGTCGTAGAGTGTCGCCGCCAGCGCATAGATGTCCGTCGGAGGGCCGAAGCTATGGAGTCGGCCAGCGGCCTGTTCCGGAGGGCAGTACTCCAAGGTCGCCGGCCCCCCGCCGTGGGTCAGCCGAATGGCGTTTTTGAAGTGGGCGATACCCAGATCCGCCACCAGTGGCCTCCCCGAGGGGTCGAGCAGAATGTTGTCCGGCTTGACATCTCGATGGATCACCTTGAGCGCGTGGAGGCGTGCCAGGGTGTGAGCCACCTGGACGGCCATTCGGGTGGCGTCTCTCCAGGGTAAGGCCCCGCCCATCAGACGCCGGGCCAGACTACCGCCACAGACATACTGCATCAACAAGGAAAGCGTGCCGTCACCGTCCAGGACATCGATGACACGGACGACGCCATCGATGCCGCGCATGCCCAGCATAGCCTCGCGGAGCATCCTTTCTCGTGCGACAGAATCGGCGACCAGGGCGGGGTGCATCCTTTTGAGCGCATAGACACCTCCGGTGGCCACCTCGGTGACGCGTGCCACCTGACCAAACCCACCGGTCCCCAGGACATCGTCAACGCGAAAACGTCCGTCGAGGATATGACTTCCAACAACCATCATTTCTTTGCACCACCTTTCACAAGAATCGAGTACGGCGGTGGCGCAGCCGCTGCAGCGTCCTCACGCTCCCTTGACCTTGAGGACGCATGAGCCGAGCTTGAGGCTGTCGCCGGGTCGCAGTTCGACCACTCTTCCCTTTTCGATCGAGATTCCGTTGATGCAAGTAGGGACAGTCGGCTGGGCGTTGTGAAACTCCCATTGTTTCATTCCCTGCCTGAACTGCCCGTGGCGGGCCGAAAGGTGAGGGTCCCTTGGGAGAAGGATGTCACCGCGCTCTCGACCCAGCGCTAGAGGAGATTTCCACAGCTCAAAGCATGCACCGCGATGGGGCCCATCAACGCACTCCAGGCACAACACCGGAGGCGTGACGGCCTCCGAGGTTCCGTGAATACGCTCTAAATCCGCGCGCATCTCGTGAGCGCTCTGGTAGCGCTCCTCCGGCTTCTTGGCCAGGCTGCGCTCGAGAATCGAGCCCAATTCGGCAGGAAGCTTTCGATAATGACTGGCTGGAACGGGCTCTATTTCGTCCAGCAAGCGAATCAGTTCGGTCTGGCTGGCCACGATGTCGGGGAGATTGATGGGATAGTTGCCGGTCAGGGTCCAATAGAGTGTGGCTCCGGCACCGTAGATGTCTGTGGTCGGCCGGTTGGCCTCGGGGCTTCCGCGGAGTTGTTCAGGGGAGGCAAACAATACTGTCCCCATCATCGAACCCGCCACCGTCCCCATCGACCGTGCCTCTCGCCGTGATATTCCTAAGTCGCAGACTTTGACAATACTCCCATCGAGCAAGAGGTTGTCTGGCTTGTAATCGCGGTGGATGATGCCCTTTTGGTGCAGTGCCTCCATGCCAGACAGCCCCTGAATGGCCCAGTCGAGAGCGGTGTCGACACCGGGCAGAGCCTTCTCCACAGCCTGCTGCAGATTCCCTCCGTTCATGAACTCGAGCACGAGGTAACAGGTCTGGCAGTCCGGCGCGGAGAGCGACGGTCCCTGAAATTCCCCCAGACACCGCACAATGTGAGGGTGGTCGAACTCGCGCAGCAATTGGCCCTCTTGACGGAATCTCTCGACAATCCGGGCGCGGCGAAAGTGGGCAGGGAGCAGCTCCTTGATGCAAACCTGACTGTCGGTGGCACGCTCGACGGCCCTGTAGGTCCTGGCAAAGCCACCTTCTCCCAGCAATTCTTGAATATCGTATCGTTCCAGCATGGTCTTTCTTCCTCTCTTCTTATCAAGCTGCTTCAAAGCGCAGGTAGGTCTCGCCGATCCGGAGCACCTCGGAGCCATGAAGCTCCCGGCGTTCTCCTGGATGCATCCAGTGGTGATCGAGACGGGTTGGGTTTGAGGGACTCAGCTCTTTGACAAACCAGGTCCCACCGCTCTGCTCAAGAACCAGGTGCTCCCTCGAGATTCGGGGGTCGTCGATTTTGATCGCAGCGCGGTTGCCACGGCCCACTACCGCCCTTGACTCGGTGATGGGATAGGCCCGTCCGAACTCGCCACCCTTGGGACATCCGACACAGGTTAGCCGAGCGGTTGCCCCAGGGGGTGCGGGTGGACCCGTCAGATCTTCAAGGCACTCCGGGCATTGTCCGAGGCCAGTGCGAAAGAGTTCGCTTCCACAACGCGGGCAGTTCATAGCGTACCTCCCGTGAGTCCGGTGCGGGTCCGCCCGCGGTCGCGGCGGCTCTTGAGATCCAGCAGTAACTTGGAATCCGCTCCGCCCTTGGTCAGCTTGCGGGTGATGGCCGCCAGTTCGCTGTTCCCTAACCCTTGCTTGTGGAGGAACTCGCAGTAGGTCGCCGCCTCGGCAGCCGCCGCAGGTCCAGCCTCGACCACTCGGCTCAATCCTTCGATGAGCTGGGTCTTGATCAAGACGTCACGGTTGCAGGAGGCCCGCACCGTCCGGGCATCTGCACTGGTGCGCACCACCACCGTGAAGGGAATCTGCTGGCGCCGTCCGCTGGCCACATCCTGGTAGTCGAGCTCACCCTCGGCCAGCACCAGATGGTCGGTCTTGGGCAAATCG
>JAGQIY010000580.1 GCA_020430865.1 Myxococcales bacterium | reverse complement strand
GCATCACGAGGGCGCGAATGCTTGGCAGCGACGTCGCTTCGCTCTCCGAGGCGAGCCGCTCGAACTCGGGGCGCAACGCCTGATGAATCAGCACGAAGCGCCTGAAGTGCGCCGTGGTCTCGGCGTCCTTCTCCCAGGACCAGTTCTCGAGCTTCTTCGCGCCCTCGTGCGTGCGCATGATCGGCGTGAACGCCCCGAGCTCGGTCCAGCGCATGAACAGCTCCTTGGTACTCGGTCCGCCGCTGAAACCAGCGATGTCGTGAGTCACGTAGGGCACCCCCGAGAGACCCAGGTTGAGCATCGCCGGCACCACCGTGGGCAGACCATCCGTCGGCTTGAAGTCGCACTCTTGATCGCCGATCCAGTGGATCTGACTGACCTGCTGCACTCCGGCATAGCCCGAGCGTCCGAACACGGCGAAGTCACCGTCCGGGCGCTCCTCGTCCATCACCTCCCGCCACAGGCGATGCCACTCCACCGGATAGCGATTGTGCGCCTTCACCGGGTCGCTGCCATCAGCGAGCACCGCGTCCAGAGGCAGCCACTCGCCGAAGTCCGCCATCCAGCCGTCGTGACCGTCGCGCACCATCTGCCGCAGGTAGCGCTTCACGTACTCACGCGCAGCTTCGTTGGTCAGGTCCGGCATCGAGGCCGTGCCGTTCGGCGCAATGGGCGTGTACGTCGTGCCGTCCTGCTTGTGGATCAGCAGGCCCTGAGCGTCCATCTCCGCGAAGTGGTTCAGGTTCTTCGGCACGAACGGGTTGGCGTAGCTCAGGAAGCGATAGCCCTGATCGTGGAGCCCGCTGATCATGCCCGGCAGGTCGGGATACAGCTCCTCGTCGGCGGTCCAGCGATAGTTGACCCCGAACCCGCCGTCCAGGTTCTGGCGGATGCCCGTCCAGTCCTGCACCCAGAACGCACCGGCCGGAATCCCCGCGGATTCAATCGCCGCCACCTCGGCCAGCACCGCATCGCGCCCGCCTTGAGCCCCGACCCAGAGATCGTACGCCCAGGCTGGTGGTGCCTTGGGGCGCCCCACCTCCTCGCTCAGCGCCTCGACCACTCTCGGCATCGTCGGTCCATGCAACAGGAGCAGATCCAGCGGCTCCCCGCTCTCGACCTCGATCCAGGCGACGTCGGGCTCCGACCGACACAGGTCGAGCAAGCTGCGGCGATCCGTGCGCCAGTAGACGCCGAAGCCACGCGCGTCGACGAAGTACGGCATCGGAAAGTAGGTCGTGTGGGGCCCGCCGTTGAGGAAGCCGTACGGCTTTTGCGGATCGCGCCCGATGCCCTGCTCGCGAACGAACAGGTCGAAGACCTCGCCCCGTTGATCGATGGCGTTGTACTGCCCGCCAAAGCCGTAGAAGGAGGACTCTGGCGTGCAGACCAGGGGCAGCGCCAGGGAGTCGTAGCTGGCGGCGACTTCGACGCGCACGCGCGTGGTCCCCAGGCGCTCTTCGCTGAAGTGAACGGCGCCGGCCAGCGCGCCCTCGCCCCCAAATCCGGAGGCGGCGCGCAGCGGGATGACGACCCCCGAGTCTTCGCGAGCTGCATGCCCCGTGTCGTACTCGAGCTGGACGGCCTCTTCTCCCGTGCGCTCGAAGGTGAACAGCGCGGTGGCCCCCGAGTAGCTCCAGCCGAAGCGCCTGGCGATCGGCCCCTGGCTGGCGAGCTGGATCAGATCTCGATCCCCCACGGAAATAGCGATGCCGCCGTCGTCGCCCGGCGTTACCCTGGCGTCGCCTACCTCGAGGGTTCTTGGGGTGAGATCGCCCTCCTCGTCACTGGAACAGGCATACAGACCCAAGCTCGAAACGAGCGCACACCAACGCGCACGCTGGACCCACGCAGACATCCCCTCATCCTACTCCGCGCGGTGACCAACGCTAGCCGCAGCTGTAGCGATGCGCGAACCAGTGACGGAACGCCTCCATCCGTCCACGTTGCTCGTCGGGAGCCTGCGACTTGCAGCTCTTGAGTTCCTCGGACCCGCTGGGCGCTCCCCAGCGGCGCTCGGGACAGTCGTTCGGATTCCAGCCCAGCTCGAGGTTCGTCTCGCGCTGGAGCACCTCGAGCAAGCTGAGATCCTGAACGCTGCCGTCGCTCTTGGTGTAGCGAATGTGGCGCTCGCGGCTCCACTCGTCGTGTAGACGCGCCAGGTGCTTGCGCAGCACCTCCGGCTGCGGCGCGACACGAATCACCTGCTCCGGGAAGTCCCGCAAGGCATCGATGCCGACCAGCAACCGCAGATCCCGACACGGGGTGCTGAGCGCCTCCCAGGGACCCGTGGTGCGGAAGATCGCCTGCCCGCGCGGCATCTCGATGGTCTCTCCAGGATTTCTGCGCAGATATTCCTGAGCCAGGTCGATCTCCTTGACCCGCTGCCTCAGCTGGCGATGCAACGCGCGGTGCAGCTCCTTGTATGCGAGCACCGGGCTCAGCGGGTCCGGGTTGATCAGTCGCTCCATGCGACCGTAGAAGCCCGGGGCGTCGAAGGACTCCTGCTCTGCGCTGTAGTTCGCGTAACCCCGGGCCACGGCGATCTGCCAGTTGCTGAGCAGGTCCAGACGATCGGGCTCTCCGTCGTGACCTTCCTGGACCACGATCGGCCGAAACGCCTTGAAGCCGTGACCATCGATCTTCCCCAGGGGCGAGAACAGGAAATTTCCGCGCCAGAAGCGCTTGATGTTGATGGTCTCGTCGGGCTGTGCGTCGACCGCCAGCAGCACTCCGGCGTGATCCTTGGTCTGGGGTTGCCACTTCACCAGCGTGTAGGTGTGTCCGTACGGATCCGAATACACGGTCCCGGGGCGTAGCGCGTCCCGGGTCAGCGGCACCGGGTAGAGATCGGTGACGCTGTCGGCGAAGTCGGTGCGCAGACTGCGTGCGTTGATCTCGTTCTTCACCAGCGCCAGGAAGCGTGTCATCTCGCGGACCGGCGGATCCCGGGGCTCTGTCAGCCGAACGAAGGGCACCTTGCGTGGCTGCCTGGGATCTTCGCCAGGTGCGGTGGCGTCGCCAGCGCGGGCGTCCCTGGGCTCTGGAGACGCCCCAGCGTCCTCTTCTGGGGAACGCTGCCTGGCCGTCGCCTTCGACTCGCTGGCTTCCTCGGGCTCCGGTGCCACGCCTTCGTTCGTGGTCCAGTCGGCGCACTTGGGAGCCCCCGTGACGCTCCCGAAACGGCAGCGATGGTAGCCGAACGGCAATGACAGCTTCCAGGCGAAGTAGGCGCGGAAGAAGTGGGGACCATCGGCGCAGTCCGGGGTCATGGTCAGCGCGTTGGGCCCGCTGCCGGAGTCTTCGGCGAGGCCGAGATGATCGAAGAGGATGTTGCGCTGCGCCTGCCGGGTCACGCTGTGGAACCCATGCCAGGTCGTTGCTTCCGGGGCGTCGAACAGCGTCGCTATCCACACGGAATAGAGGTTCTCGTAGTCGCGGTCCCAGCTTCTGCGGGTGGGCCAGACTTCGCCGTCCGTCCGAGGTCTCGGCGCCGACCGGCGCTTGACCGCGAAGCGCTGGCAGAGCGGCGCTTCGTCACCGCCCTGGAGCCGCACGCGGTAGCTGCCACTATCCAGCGTCGCCTTGGCCACCCAGTAGTACGGCGGTCCGCCGCCGCTCTGCGCGGGCTCGAGCTTCACCTCACCCCCTCCCGCGCGGACGAGGCCGAGAGACGCACCCCTGCGCGGCGTCTCACTGACCGCGATGACACGGAACGCCTCGCCGCCCACGGGCTGCTCTGGAGAGAAGAAGACCCGTGTGCCGCCACCGTCGGGCACCGGATTGGAGCAGCTCGGATCCCCGAGGTCTCCGTCGAGCTGGTCCGGCTTGAAGCGGCGCTTCAGCTTGCGTCGCGCGTAGTCGAGGAACGGTTTGCCCAGATACACGTGATCCGCGATCGCCTGTTGCGCAGCGTCGATGTCGCGGTTGAACAGGCCGACCTCGAGGCGGTGGAGCGCAGCTTCGCGGCGAGCGGTCGGGGCGGTGGAGCGCATGCGGGTGCGCAGCGCCTTGACCATGAACTCGTCCTTGCAACGGATGCATTCCGCGAGGTAACGCTCGGCGCGACCCAGCATGCCCTCCGCGACCAGCACCTGCTGCGGGTTACAGCTCGCGACCCGGTGGGGCCACGACTGCGCGGGAGGCAGCTCGCTGACCAGGCACGGGGCGAGCAACGCGTCGTGTCGGACTTCGAGCTGCTCGAGGTTCGGGTGCTTCGGGTGCGCCGCGATGAACGCCCGCAGGTCCTCGACACTGGCGTCCTTGGCAGGCTCTCCATCTCCTGGCGACGCTGCCGGGTTCGGGCGCCAAACCGCGGGGTCCAGCTGCTCTTTCGGGTCGGCCGCCGCCTCCAGCTCGCCTTCGTCTGCCTCCGCGCTGGTGCTCGGGGCGACGGACGCCGCCGGCGTCGCACCCACACTGGGCGTCCGATCGCAGGCCGCCAGGCCAATGCAGCCGATCAGCAGCGCAAGCGCGGACAGCGGGTGAACACGCTCGAGCCTCGAGCTGGGCTCCGGAGGAGGAGCCGGCCCTGCGGGCGTGGCCCGCCGCCCCACGGGGGACGCTCTGCCTGGCTTCTGAAGCATTCTAATTCGGCCGAAGCGGTGCTAGAGCACGGCTATGCAGCGTAGTCCTGAGGTTGTCACTGCCAATTCCACGTCTCGGCGCCAAGTCGGACTGGTGATTTCGTTCCTGATCGCCGCGGGTCTGGTGGCGGCTCCTCTGGTCACCACCAGCGAGAGCCACGCCGCGGAGGCGGCAACCGAGGAGGCTCCAGCGGCGCAGCCCGCCGCGGCGCTGGTCGAGCGGCCGAGCAAGCTCGAGTCTCCCGACGGTGATTGCTTCGAGTGGAAGTACCCGAACAAGCCCGAGTGTGGCTCCTTGGCGGGCAAGACCGAGTGCAAGGCAGAGCCCTCGATCAACACCCTCGAGAAGGACGAGGAGAAGCGCAAGGCGTGCGGCGTAGAAGAAGGCGCGGAGTGCTTCTGTGGCGACGACGACGACGACGATGATGACGATGACGACGACTTCTAGTCGTCCCCGTGTCTGACGCCTGGGCAAGAGACGAGCTCCCCAGACGACACGGCCGGCGCCTGCGGACGCCGGCCGTCGGCGTTTGTGTCCGCACCAGTCGTGATAGCGTCTCGACGTGGGGAGGCTGCCAGGCGCCGTGGTTGCATGTGTCGCGTTGCTCGGCGCGGCATCGCTCGCTTGCGGCTCCTGCGAGAAGACCGAGGAGCGCGCGCGCCTGGAAGGGCCCGTGAAGGTCGTCTTCACCGCGGAGCGCCGCTGGGGTGGCGGTCGCCTGCCGGGGCTCACCTGGAGCGGAAAGCTGTCCGTCGAGCGAGACGGAAGGCAGTTCTCTCGCAGCGCCGACTGCTACGAGCCGACACCAGCGCTGGCAGGCGATGGGACCGCCGAGCGCTTTGCCTATCGCTGCGATCCCGTGCACCAGTGGCACGCAGTCTACGTCACCGACCTGGACGTGTTCCGCGTCTGCAACCGCACGCTGGGAAACGACGATGCTCCCGACTGGAGCAAAATCCCTGCGGATTCGCGCGCTGGGTTCGACGCGATCGCGGAGTGCGCAGACCGCTACTACGGCGACGAACAGAAGCACCTGATCGACCACGCCAAGGCTCTGGGTGACGAATACGTCGTACGCCTGCTGGTGCTGCAGCTGGACAAGTGGCTGTTCAGCCCGTGGGAAGCCGTCGCCGCAGACCTCTCCACCAACGCCAAGGCCTTGCTGAGAAAGGAACTCGAGAAGGCCCTGGCGCAGCCGCTGGACAAGACGCGAACCTGTCGCGCGCTTTCGCAGCTGCCGGACACCTCGCTGGCGCCTCACGCAGCTCCTCTGCTCACCCGGGCGGCGGCGCTGGTCGACGAGGGGAAGCCCGCACCTTGCCTCGATCAGCTCGAACGCCTGCTCGTTGCCCTGAGGAACGAGAACCCGAAGCAGGCGGCGCAGCTCACGTGCACGCTGTTCGCCCGGCCGCCTTTGTTGGTTCGCAAGGACAGCTTCCTGGGCATCGAGCCGACCACGCGGGAAGCACTGCAGGCGCTCCCCGCCAGGAGCTGCCCACAGCTATGGGAGCCCATGCTCGAGATCGCCTGCAACGAAGACTTCATGTGCGATGGGCGCGCGTGCACCGAGGGTGAGGTCGAGCAGGCGCTGTCGAGCTACGACGAGCCGCCAGCCGATCCCAAGGGTTACCAGCGCTACAGCCGGCTCGAGCTCTTGCGCATCGCCTACGCCCAGGGTCCCCTCCCCGACAACCTGAAGACGAAGCTTGGCCGCCTCGCCTACGCGACCCACCTCGACGCGAGCTGTCCGCCGAGACGAGACTGGATGAGTGAGAGCACGCGCGCCTGCTGTACCGAGAGCGGCGCTCGCGACACCGCATGCGAACTCGGCGACCGCCCGACGAAGACCTACGAGCGCCTCTGCGAGCTCCGGGTCGACGACGCAGAGCGGCTGATCAGCAGTCGCTGGTTGGCGCCCTCCGACGCAGGACCGCCCGCCCCCTCGCCTGGGGGGAGCGCGGCTCTCCGGGCGTCCGGCGCGCCGTCAGGGAGTGCGCCCGACGCGACTCCTCCCGGAAACTAGTGTCCTGTCTCCGCAGTTCGCTGAAAATCGCGCCGCTTTTGAGACGAGGCAACGCTGTGTTGACTCGTCCAGCGAATCATGGATTCGCCTCACTAGCAGGCTGCTGAAGATCGCAGTCCTTCGGCGGCCTGCTACGGCAGCTCCTTCCCGCTGCACAACGTGCGCGCGCCGAACTCGCCCTCGGCCTCCAGCGGTCCGGTTCCCCCGTACTCGTCGCGCAGCTCCTTTGACAGCTTGCGAGTCCGAGCGATGTCCCCGAGCACCTCGGCGCCAAGCGTCGGCGTCCGGGCGTAGGTGTCGTAGTCGACGGAGTAGAGCCCGAAGCGTGGGCCGAAGCCCTCCACCCACTCGAAGTTGTCGGTCAGGCTCCAGTAGTAGTAGCCGCGGACATCCACCTTCTCCTCTCGGGCACGCTCGATCTGCTCCAGGGCGCGAACGATGTTCGCTGCGCGTCGAGAGCCGATCTCGGTCGCGATGCCCGACTCGCTGACCACCAGGGGCAGCTCCGGGTAGCGCTCGCCGAACGCGTGCAGCACGTTGTACAGCCCCTGGGGGTAGTACTCGTAGGCCATCTCCGGAACACACCAGGTTGGGTCCGTGGGCAGCAAGCAGGCGCCGAAGTCGAAGGTGTTGAAGCAAGGCGTCAGCTTGAGCGGCTCCGGGACCAGGCCGTTCTTCGCAGTCACTCCCGCACGGAAATAATACTGGACCCCCATCCAGTCGAGCGTACCCTTCCAGTCTGGCTGGTCTTCTTCCGCGGTACCGTCCAGGTTTGCGTCGAACTTCCCTGTCAGCATCGCGTCGGGAACCATGAAGTGATAGACATAGCGAAGCCGCTCGGCGGCGGCGACGTCCTCGGGATCGTCGCTGGGTTCGTTGTCCCGCGCTGGCGCCCATTCACCCACGCTGAGCGTGAGCCCGACGTTGGCCGCGACGCCGTCGCCGTCGGCGTCGATGGTGTCCGCTTCCTTCACCGCGTGGTACATCGCAGCGTGGCCGCTCAGGTAGTCGCGCACCACCGGCACGAAGCCGTCCAGCAACGTGAACAGCTTGGTCTTGCCCGGAGGAAACTGCCCGACACCGTGCCCTGCCAGGAGATAGTTCACCGGCTCGTTCACCGTGGCCCAGTCGTCCACGCGATCGCCGAAGCGCTCAGCCAGCAGGCTGGCGAATTGCCGCATCTCCTCGATCACCAGAGGCCCGCCCTGCGGGTGTCCCAGGCCACACAGGTTGGCGTCCGTCGGTCCTGCGGCGCAGTCCGGATCGCGCGGATCGTCGATCCATACCGGATAGCTGAAGTGGTGAATGGTGACGTTGGGCCGGATCCCTGCGACAATGAGTGCGTCGAGCAGCTTCGAGTAGTGCTCCAGCGCGGTCTCATCGATCTTGTCGCGCTGGGGCTCGATCCGCGCCCAAGACATGCTGAAGCGGTAACTGTCGAGGTGCATGTCCGTGAGCAGCTTCACGTCGTCGAGCGCCCGGGTGTAGCCCTGGGTAGCTTCTCCGACTGGGTCGTTGCCCTTGCCAAGGCCGCCCTCGTCGACTGGTGTCGTCCACACCCACCAGTCCGTGTGGGTGTTCTGGTCTTCGATCTGCGCGTCCGCGCTGGCTGCCCCAAAACGGAAGCTACCCTTGCCGGAGTCACTCGAAAGCGGCCCCAGGGGGGCGTACTCGAAGGGCGTGAAGCTCGACTCCGATCCGGGGTCGTCGCTGGAGCACCCCTGGGCACCGAGCAACGCCGCCATCCCGAGGCCTCCAGCCAAGCCCAGTCCACGCACCAGCCCCAAACCGCGACAGAAGCCCATGCGGGGCGTCTAGCACGCCTCGGGTTGGTTGAGCAGATCAGGGAACCAGGACGAGCTTCCCTTTCACCTCTCGGCGCTCCATGCGTTGCAGCGCTTCGGCGCCTTGCGCGAAGGGCAACACCGCATCGACGTGAGGTGAGAGCTCGCCCGCCGCCAGCCAGTCCAACAGCTGCTGGATGTTGGCTCGGTTCTTTGCCGGATCGCGCATCGCGAAGGCCCCCCAGAACACCCCGACGATCTGACAGCTCTTCAGGAGCGTCAGGTTCAAGGGGATCCTCGGGATCTCGCCCGCGGCGAAACCAATGACCAAGAAGCGCCCTTCCCAGGCGATCGCGCGCAGAGCCTGCTCGGCGAAGTCGCCACCCACTGGGTCGTAGACCACGTCCACGCCGCCCCCGCTCAGGGCCTTGGCGCGGTCCTTCAACTTCTCCTCGGCATAGTTGATCACCTCGCTCGCGCCGTGCTGCCTGGTGAGCTCGAGCTTCTCGGCGCTGGACGCCGCAGCGATCACCGTCGCCCCCATGCGCCTGCCCAGCTCCACCGCCGCGAGCCCGACGCCGCCGGCAGCGCCCAGCACGAGGAGCTTCTCCCCCGGCTGCAGGCTCGCGCGATCCTTCAAGGCGTAGTAGGTGGTCGCGTAGGTCAAGAGGAAGCCGGCGCCGACCTCGAACGAGACGTTCTCAGGCAGCTTGGCGAGCGCCAGCTCCGGCACCACGACCTGTTCGGCGAAGGCGCCGTTGAGCATCGTCGCTGCCACGCGATCTCCCACGGAAATGCTCGAGACGCCCTCCCCCACCTGCTTGACCACGCCCGCGACCTCACCGCCAGGGCTGAAGGGAGGTGTCGGCTGAAACTGGTACTTGCCGTACGTCAGGAGCACGTCGGGGAAGTTGACTCCCGCTGCCTTGACCTCGACCAGCACCTCACCCGCCCCTGGTCTCGGAGCGTCGATCTCGTCGACGCGCAGCCCGGTAGGTCCAACCAGCTCGTGAACTCGCAACGCTCGCATGCGGCGAACGCTAACACGTCAGCGCTTCTGGGTGGCCGCCCGGCGAGTCTCGAGCTCCTCCCAGCGCGCCATCAGCTGTTCCGTCAGCGCCTGCGCACTGGCTAGCGCCTCCTGGAGCGCGGGCACCTCGGCGGCCCGGGCGCGATAGATGTCCGGATCCGCCAGCTCCGCTTCCAGGCGGCTCTGCTCCGCCTCCGCTTCGGCGATGCGGTCCTCGATGCCGTCGAGTTCCTTGCTCTCGGCGTAGGTCAGCTTCTTCAGCGGCGGGTGTGTCGGTTCTTGGGGGGGAGGTCCGACGTCGCTCGGCGCGCTGACATCAGGCGCTGGCTCTGGTTCGTCTGCGGCAGCCTTCTGAGCCTGTAGTTCCGCGCGGCGCTCCTCGCTGAGACGTCGGTAGGTCGAATAGTTCCCGACGTAGTGATGCACCACGTTGCGCTCGGAGTCGCTGTCGTCACGCTCGAATGCCAGGATGTCGGTGGCGATGCGATCGAGGAAGTAGCGGTCATGAGTCACGACGATCGCCACGCCATTCAGCTCGATCAGAAGCTCTTCCAGCGCGCTCAGCGTGGCAACGTCGAGGTCGTTGGTCGGCTCGTCCATCACCAGGACGTTGGCCGAGCCCAGCATGAGCTTCGCCAGGGCCACACGCGCGCGCTCTCCCCCGCTCATCGATCCGACCGGCGTGCGCTGCCTATCCTTCGGAAAGAGCAGTCGATCGAGGTACGAATACACGCTGATGCGATTGCCGTTCCAGTCGACCCAGTCGTTTCCGTCAGCCACGTTCTCGAGCACGTTCTGCTCGTCCCTGAGACCACTGCGCGCCTGATCGAAGTAGGCGATGCGGGTGTTGTCACCGATCAGCACCTTGCCGGACGTCGGCCGGAGCTCTCCGAGCAGCACCCTGAGCAGGCTGGTCTTGCCTGCTCCGTTGCGCCCGATGACGCCGAGCTTCGTGCCGCGCGTGAGCTTCAGCGTCAGCCCGTCGACGAGGCGACGACCACCGAGCTCGAGCACCAGGTCCTCCACCTCGATGATTCGACTGCCGAGGCGGGTGGTCTCGAGCTTCAGCTCCGCGCGCTTCTCCTGCGTCGGGGCTGCTTGATCGCGCGCCGCCTCGGCGCGATCGACGCGCGCCTTCTGCTTTCCGCCGCGGGCCTTGGGTTGACGCCGCAGCCACTCGAGCTCGCGGCGGAGCAGGTTCTGACGGTTGGCTTCGCCCTTCGCTTCCTGGAGCTGACGCTCGGCTTTCGCCTCGAGGTAGTCGCTCCACCCCCCGGCGTAGCCATAGAGCTTCCCCTGGTCGAGCTCCAGTGTGCGTTGCACCACGGAATCGAGGACGTAGCGATCGTGGGTGATCAGCAACAACGCGCCCTGGTGCTCCTCGCTGAGGTAGCGCTCGAGCCACTCGATGGTCTCGGCGTCGAGGTGGTTGGTCGGTTCATCCAGGATCGCCAGATCTGGAGAAGAAAGTAGACACCGCGCCAGCGCCACGCGACGCCGCTCTCCCCCCGAGAGCGTACCAACCTTGCGTTCCACGTCGCTCAGCCCGAGCGCCGTGAGCATCCGGTCCGCTCGCTGCCCCAGCTCCCAGCCGCCGAGGTGCTCGACGGCGTGCGCAGCTTCGCTCTGCTCGATCAGCAGGGCGTCCAGATCTCCCTCGCCCGCCTCGAGCAAGCGCGAGGCTCGCGCGTGGCGCTCGCGAGCGTCGTTCCAGGCACCCAGCCCCTCCAGGCACACCTCGTGCGCCGTGCGCTCGGGATCCAGCGCTGGTTCCTGCTCGAGGTACACCACCGACGCGTCGCGACGCACCGCGACTTGCCCAGCGTCGGGCATGTCGCGCTGCGCCAGGATGCGTCCCAGGCTGCTCTTGCCCGATCCGTTGTTGCCAACCAAGCCGATGCGCTCGCCCCGTCGGATATGGATCTCCACGTCGTCGAGAATCACTTGCGGGCCGAAGCTCTTACGCAGACCCTTGGCAGTCAGGACAGGCACGTCCGCCTTATGCACCGCTCCTCGCCCACCTCAAACACATTCGCGCCTTCTTCGCGGCCCCCTGCCGCGCGAGACGGCGGGGCGCGCTGGCTTCCGAGCCACCAGGTTTGGGCGTTGACACCCAGTGCCACCTAGCTAACGTGGGCGATGGACCCGAGGGAGACAAGCTCTGTGATTTCGAAGATCAGGACGGTGCAGGCGAGGCGTTCGACGTGGCTCCTTCACCTCTGGATGGCGACGACCCTGGCCGGCGGCGCCGCAGCGCTCGCTTCGTGCGAGACCTTCGACCCGCCTCCCAAGGCGTCCATCGCCGGCGCCCAGGGCACGTTCCTCGAGGGTTCCCCTGGGGATCCGCTCGTCCTGCGCTTCGACGAGGCGTTCCAGAAGAAGTCCCTGCGCTTCAAGGTCGTGCGGGGCGACAAGGCCCTGGACATCGATCCCGAAGGAAACCTTCCGGACGAAGACGGCTACTGCGTGGCCCAGCGTGATCGCGGTCAGTGCTCCGGTGAGGCGCCTGCCCCGTGCTGCAAGAACGAAGGTCTGGTGCAGCTCGCTTCCTACGACGGTGCGACAGGAAAGGCCGAGGGCGCGAGCGTCGAAGTCGCCGAGCAGGCCGTCACCATACGCTTCGACGACAGCCCCAAGATCGCGGTGCCCTATCTAGTGGTGGTGGAGAGCGGCCTCGAGGGCCTCGAAGGCAACACCACCCTCGTCCGCCAGCGACTCGAGTTCACGTATCGCGCGTTCTTGCCGGGGCCGAGCTCCCTGCCCACTGGCCCCTACTTCTTCTTGTTCGATATCGCGCCGCCACCGCTGCAGCAGCAGCTACGGCTCTACGCCTGGCTGAACGTCGACGCCCAACAGGGGACCTGGGAAGGACTGTTCACCGACGGAAACCGAACGACGGCGCTCAACGACCGACCGGGCTGTCCCGCGGATTGCGCACCAAACGCGTGCCAGCTGTTTCCAGCCCCTGCGTGCGTCAAGCCATCGACCAACATGGGCTCGATCGACGAGTTCCAGGACTTCATTCCGATCAAGGACCGCCCCGTGGGCTACACGTTCCTCGGCGCAGGCTACACCGCTGACCTACCCGACGGGACGACCGGCATCGGCACGCCTCCGTTCCCGATCGACATCGTGATCGGCTCGGGCAACGGAGTGCGGATCACCGCCGTGGACACGGTGATCATCGGCCAGATCAGCCAGGACAACAGCGGTCGCTGGCGGGGCTCCGGGAGCGCGACCATCGCCAAGGTGCAGGTGAACAGCATTGGCGAGGAGCCGACCACCGGCACGCTCAGCTTCATGAGTCTCTTCCCTGAGGAAGCGGCTGAGGTCGAGTCCTACGGTGAACCGATCTACAAGCCCGGCGAAGTCGACCCCACGGCCGAGTGATCCGGTGGCGCTGAGTTACGGTGAGATCAAGCGCTGCCTGGCGGGTCAGCGCTTGCCCTTGGCGTTCGTCGATCTGGACGCCTTCGACCGCAACGTCGAGCGCACCCTCGAGACCATCCGCCCGCACAGCATTCCCCTGCGCCCCGCCACCAAGTCCTTGAGGGTGCCATTCCTGATCAAGCGTCTACTCGCCCACCCCAGCGGTCAGATCCGCGGGGTAATGTGCTATTCCGCTCGGGAAGCCGAGTACCTCTCAGGCCTGGGTATCGACGACTTCCTGCTGGCCTACCCGCCGTTTCAGCAAGCAGACCTCGACAGCGTCGCCAACCTCGCGAGCGAGGGAAAGCGCATCAGGGTGGTGGTCGACTCGGAAGAGCTACTGCCACGGCTGGGCCAGACGGCGCGCGATCACGGCACGGAGGTCGACGTCTGCCTGTGCGTCGACATGAGCCTCAAGCTCGCCGGGGGCTCGCTCCACCTCGGTGTCCGACGCTCGCCCCTGCACAGCCCAGAATCCGTCGTGAACCTCGCGCGCCGCGTGGCGGCTACCCACGGCCTGCGATTCCAGGGCCTGATGGCGTACGAAGCTCAGGTCGCCGGCCTGGGGGACGCGAGTCCATTCGAGCCTGGCAAGAACGCCATCAAGTCGCTGGTTCGCAAATTTTCCGCACGGGAACTCGGCGAACGCCGAGCGACCATGGTTCAGCTACTGCGCCAGGCTGGTCTCGAGCCAGCCATCGTCAATGGCGGCGGCAGCGGATCCCTCGACACCACGACTCCGGAGACGGGAGTTACCGAGGTCACTGCGGGCTCGGCGTTCCTGAAGAGTCACCTCTTCGACTACTACCGGAGCCCCCACATGCGAGCGCTGGAGCCAGCGGGCTTCTTCGCCGTCGAGGTGACGCGCATCCCCGCCCAGAATCTCGTGACCTGCGCTGGCGGTGGCTACATCGCGTCGGGCCCCACCACCGCGGACAAGGCGCCGCTGCCGCACCTGCCGCTCGGCCTGAAGCTGCTCGACGCGGAGATGGCTGGCGAAGTCCAAACACCCCTCGCGATCCCAGCTGGCCTGAACCTCGAACGCGGGGATCCGGTGATCTTTCGTCACGCGAAGGCCGGGGAGCTCGCTGAGCGGTTCAACGAGTACGTCCTGATTCAACATGGAAAAGTGCTGGACCGGGTCCCGACGTATCGCGGGGACGGACAGTGTTTCCTGTGACTGACTCGATGCCCTGACCGTCTGGATCCTGAGGTCCTGACCGTGACGCTAACTCCTCTGCATGCCCGTGACGGCAAACGACTGTTCGTTTTCGGTCAGCGCACTGGAAGCAGGGCGAGCGACGTGATCCCCCTGGAAAGGATGTGCGTGGAGGTGTGTTCTGCGCGGCCACCGAACGCCCGCACGCTGCGCCCGCCAAAGACGACGCGCAACCGGCGACCCCGACAACGGCTGGGTCGGCCAGTCAGAACATCGCTCTTGCGTGAACGCGCAACGTACAACTGCAAAACGGGCAAAGCGTGACCGTGCTGCCCCAACAACCCGAGCAACGCTCCGCTAGGCACCCGTTCATCGAGCCCACCTTGCTACTCCGCACGGAGATGCAGACCGCTCCTGCAAAAGCCCGAGAAAGCGAGGGTTTTGCGGGAGCAGTGCGCAGACGACTCCCGCGGGAGAACCAGACTCAGGATGCTTGGCAGGTGCTTCGCAGCGCGCTGCCTGGCGGTAATGGACATCACGTTGCGTCCGTTTGGTCATGCGACACGCGACGCGTGCAAGCGAGAAGCCCGAGCACGCGCATGGCTGTTTCATCCAGTCGCACGCCAGCACGCGACGCGCGTTTGGGCGCAATCTTCTGAGCCGCAAACTTTGGAAGATGCTATCGCTAGAGTACCGCGCCAGCGGAGGCGTGGTTTGGCAGTTCCGGCAACGCAGAGCAAACGCGGCTGCTCCGAGCACCCGTGTTCGAGGCTCACGACGTCCCCCGTGATGCCTGGACACGATCGCCGCTGATCCAAGGCGGCGCGCCCCGCGGTACCGAGAGCCGTTCAACTCCCCAAACACCCGAGCTAAGGTTGGTCGACGTGCAGACAATGCCCACTCTACGCGAACGCAAGAAAGCCCGGACTCGTGAAGCGTTGGTCGAGGCCGCGCAGCGCCTGTTCTTCAAGCAAGGCTACGACTCCACCACGGTCGACGAGATCGCGGCGGAGGCGGAGGTCTCGCGGCGGACTTTCTTCCGCTATTTCCCCACGAAAGAGGCCGTGGTGTTCCCGGACAACGCGGAGCGACTCGAGCGCTTCCGCCAGCTGTTGCGAGCCGCGGAGCCCGGCGAGTCGCCCTTTGCTTCCGTGCGGAGAGCCTGTGTGGGGATCGCCACGGAGCTGATGCAGGATCCTCACAGCTACGCCGAGCAGCAGCGGCTGGTGGTCGCCTCGCCAGCGCTGATCGCCCACGAGCTCGAGTCGGACCGTGAGTGGGAAGCAGCCATCGCCGAAGCCCTGCTCCGAGCCGGCGCGATCAGCACCTCGAGCATCAACCCCGACATTCAGTACCGGGCCCGCATCCTCGCCGGCGCCGCCATGGGTGTGGTCCGCGCGACGCTCAAGCACTGGCGAGACAGCGGTTGCGCCATCAACCTGCTCGACCTCGCCGAAGAGGGCTTGCAGATGCTCGAGCAGGGCGTGGGACGCACGCTGTTCATGAAGAACAGCGCGGCCTGAACTCAGCGTCGCGTATCGGGGTGATCGTAGACCCAGAGCAAGAACGTGTACTCGCGCGCGAGCTCCTTGAGGGCCTCGAAGCGCCCGCTCGCCCCGCCGTGCCCGGCGCTCATGTTCGTGTGTAGCGCGAGCAGGTTGTGATCCGTCTTCAGCGCTCGTAGCTTGGCCACCCATTTCGCAGGCTCCCAGTAGGTCACGCGGGGGTCGGCTATGCCCGCCGTCACCAGCAGGTGCGGGTAGTCCTGGGCTGCGACGTTGTCGTAGGGGCTGTAGCCCAGCATGTAACGGTACACCTCGGCGTCCGCCTCGGGGTTGCCCCATTCGCTGTACTCGGGTGGCGTGAGCGGAAGGCTGCTGTCGAGCATCGTGTTCAGGCAGTCGACGAAGGGCACGGAGGCCACTGCCGCATGGAAATAGCTTGGTGCCTGATTGATCACCGCGCCGACGGCCATACCTCCAGCGCTTCCGCCGCTGATTGTCACGCGACCTCTCGAGGAGATCCCCTGGCGCTCCAGCTCCTCCACCGCCAGACGGATGTCGCTGAAGGTGTTCTGCTTCTTCAGCCCCTTGCCGTCCTCGTACCAGTGTCGCCCCATCACGCTGCTGCCTCGCACGTGGGCGATGGCGAAAGCGAAGCCCCGACTGAGGAGGCTCAGCCGGTTCGGGCTGAAGTAGGGATCGATGGTCGCGCCGTAGGATCCGTACACGTAAAGATAGAGCGGAGTCTGGGGGTGAGGGGGCGAGTCCTTGCGGTGAACCAGCGAGATCGGCACCCGAGCGCCATCCGCCGCCGTGGCGAACAGCCTACGGGAGGTGTACTCCTGCTTATCGTATCCGCTCGGAATCTGCTGTTGCTTCTTCAGCTCGGTGGTGCGCGCGCTCATGTCGTAGTCGAGAACGCTGGGAGGACTGACGAGCGACTGGTAGCTGAGGCGAACGACGCCACTCTCGAACTCAGGGTTGTCACCGATGGACACGGTGTAGACCGGATCCGGAAAGCCGATGCGGTGTTCCGTCCCTGACTCCAGATCCCGAACTCGAACGTGAGGCAACCCCGCTTCGCGCTCGAGCACGACCATGTGCCCCGAGAAGAGGACGAAGCCACGCAGGTAGCAGGCGTCGCTCGCGGCGATCAGCTCCTTCCAGCTGCTCTCGGCGACGTCGTCGATCGATGTCAGGACGATGCGGAAGTTCTTGTGACGGTCGTTGGTGCGAATGAAGAGCTGACCGTGGCGATGGTCGACGTCATACTCGTGACCTGCACGGCGCTCCAGCACGAGCCAGGGCCGCGCAAGCGGAGTTCGCTTGTCCAGCAGGCGCACCTCTGCGGTCTCCTTGTCGTTCGAACTGATCACCACGAAGGCTTCGTCCGAGGTCTCCTCCACCGAGAGCCAGAACGCGGGGTCCGGCTCCTCGTAAACCAGGACGTCCTGTTCGACGGTCGTGCCGAGTTGGTGGCGATAGACGCGGCTGGGTCGATGCTGCTCGTCGAGCCGTGCGTAGAAGACATGCCGTCCATCGGCGGACCAGATCACCTCCCCTTGAACGTCGGGGATCCGGTCTGGCAGCTCGCTGAGGTTCTCCGCGAGGAAGCGCGCTTCGTGACGCTCCGAACCGTCCAGATCGAGGCTGTAGGCGAACACGCTCTGGTCTGGCGAAGGAGAGAAGTCGCCCAGATCGAAGTAGTCATGGTCCTTGGCCATCGCATCCAGATCGAGGAGGCACACAGCCTCTGATGGTTGCTGCTCACGCCGCCAGCGAAGAACTCGGGGATGCTCGTGTTCCGCGAGGTAGCGCTCTTGGTACCAGTAGTCACCCTTGCGCGACGGGACCGAGTCATCGTTGGGCTGAACACGGCCGCGCAGCTCCTGGAAGACGCGCTCCTGGAGAGCGCTCACCGGCGCCAACGCAGCCTCCAGGTAGGCGTTCTCCGCCTCGAGGTAGGCCCGGATCTGCGGGTCCTTGACCTCCGGATACTCGGGGTCACGCAGCCAGGCGTAGTCGTCCACCCGCGTATGGTCATGCGTCGTGGTGCTCACGGGGCGACGTTCGGCGCAGGGGACGGGCAGCTTGGGCAGTCTCGAACCAGACATCTTCCGGCTCTAGCATGGCGCTGCGCCAGAATTGGCTTCGGTTTTGCCAGCCACCGCCGTTCACCCCGACGTGAGCTTCGAACTGGATGAAGAGCTGTGGTTCGGCGAGCGCGCCGACGACGAGTCGGAGCGCCTGGCCGCCCAGAGCATGGCGGCGCGCGCAGGGCGCATCCTGGGAGCCAAGCCGTTTCCCCTCGCCGCTCGCAAGCTCGCAGAGCTGACTC
>JAGQIY010000579.1 GCA_020430865.1 Myxococcales bacterium | reverse complement strand
GGCCCCGGTGCGGGAGACGCTGACGCTCAGTGCGCCGCCGGAGCCTCGGCAGGTGGGTCTCCCGCTGTAGCTACCTGATCGCGCTTTGCGGTATGGTCCACCGCATGAGGATGGCGATCGACAGCCACCAGGGCGAGCTCGTGCGGCGAGAAGCTGACGCACTCGCCGCCGTGCGTCGAGCTGCACACGACGATCTCTGCAAGTCGGACCCCACCCAGACGTTCGAGGACCCCCAGGTCATCGCGCTCCTCCGACACGCGCAGGACATCATCACCACCCGGCAGCGGGCCACGGTTGACGACGTCTTGACCGCAGCGGAGTCGCTGCCGTGACGCTGGCCCAGATGCAGAGCCTAGCCGCGCTCATCAAGGGCCACCATGTCGCGCTCGCGATTGAGCTCTTCGGCGTCGACGCAGTCTCGCCAGAGTCACTGGCAGCAGTCGTGGCCGCGGGCCTGCTGACCCAGGCGCAGGTCGCAGCGTCGGCGAAGTCGATCGCGGCTCAGGCATTCCAGCACGGCGCAGACCAGGTGGCGAAGAAGCCGCTGTCTCCTTGGCAGCAGGCATACAGCCAGGCGGTCCGGCAGCTTGGAGCGCAGCTCGTGATGGGCCTCGGCAATCGGGTTGCCGAGGACTTCACCACGCAGGCCGTCTCGAGCACCAACTCGGACGCCATCGAGCGACGTCGGATCATCGCTGAGACCGTGGGGTATGGTATCGAGCGCGAGCTGAGCACGACGCAGATCCGCGGGCTGCTTGGTTCGGCGCTGGGCGACGACTGGTCACGAGACGTAGGCCGCATCGCAGCGACTGAGGTGCAGCGAGCGGTCAACGCAGGCTATGCGTCGTCGGTCGAGCGAGATCTCGGCGGCGATGCCGATGTGGCAGTGATCCCCAACCAAGACGCCTGTCCTGCCTGCCGGAAGGCGTATCTCGCGGGGGGCCGGCCGAAGATCTTCAAGCTCTCAGCGCTTCCGCCCCCCGAGGTGAACTTCGGGGTGAAGTCCGCTGATCGGGTGACCACCCGGCCGCCACTCCACCCCTGGTGCCACTGCCAGTTGGTCTACGTCCCACCTGGGGCTGGCTTCGACGAGGACTGGAACTTGCGATGATGACCAATGACGACGGCACCCTCACTGAGCGTGGGCAGTCCATAGCGCAGCGTTTCGCTGCGCTAGTCCAGAAGGCGGTCGGCGGTCGTGCGGTACGGCGTGGCGATCTGCCGAGTGAGGCGGTCGCGGTGCTCGATGCAGCGGGGGACCTCGAGCCGGTCCTCATCGACATCATGGTCGACCCGGCGCTGCGCCGGGATATGGCGGCGGGCTGAATGGCGCCGCCGCTCTACCGCGCCGACGGGACGCTGACGGGATACGCCGATCGCATCGCCGCCGCCTTCGCGGAGGCGATCTTGGGCGGCCTGAAGACGAAGGCTGCCCAGGTCGCACAGCTCGCCCCCGACCTCGCCGGCCTCTTCGCCGACATCGTTCGCGACCGCGACCTCGCCATCTACATGGCGCAGGCGCCACTGGTGAAGTCCCTGGGTCACGCCGGGGGCCTCCCGGTCATCGCGATCGGGCCGCACGGTGGGAAGATCGTCGGTTACCAGGGCGGGGACACCAGCAAGCCCATCTACGCCGGGACGCACGCAGCGCAGGCGTTGGCCGGAGAGGGCGACGCCGGGTCGCACGGGCTGGCCGAGATGCTCAGCGCGCTGGCTGACCACTTCGGCATCAAGGCGACGCCAGCGAGCAAGATCGGCGGAACCTACCAGTCGACGGTGAAGGGGACAGCGACCGCACTCGCGGCGGCGAAGTCCACCTACGACGGGCCGGGGGTCTCGTGGGTGCCTGTGTCGCCGACCGAGTACAAGCTCGTGCTTGACCCCGACGCCGGCATCGCCCCTACCGAGTACGTCACCTCGACGGTGAAGCAGAAAGGCTCACCCCCACCCCCGGGGTGGCCAGAGGGGCACCCGGGGCCGGGTGCGGTCTTCGTCAAGACCGTCGATGGGGTGACCTATACGCTCGAGATCATCGTGGACGGTGGGGCCCCTGGGTATGTGGTGACCAGCCCAGGGCCGCTGTTCCTCTTCGCCGGCGGAGCCTATGGTGCCGTGCAGGGGCAGGTGGGGAATGGCACTCCAGTCGCCGTGAAGTTCGCCAGCGCCTCCGCTGCCGCCATCGCCTGCCTCGGGCCGAAAGAGAAGGACGGGAAGTGGATCAAGAAGTCGACCAATGGGCACTGGTGGTGGGGCTGGAAGGGTAAGACCGCCAAGAAGTCCGCCGACATCCCCCCCGCCGCGCACACCGGCGCAGTCGCCGCCCCGCAGACAGTCGATCTGAGCGAGGTCATCGACTCGGCGACAGCCCTCGCGGGTGAGGCTGGTGTGATATGGGTTGATGGTCAGCCCCCCGCTCCCCCGGCAGCGCTGCCGCCGGACTGGCCGTGGCCGCACCCCCCAGGCTCCGTCGCGAGCAAGACGGTCCCCAACGTCAAGAAGGGGCCGAAGAACGCCGGGAAGCCGGC
>JAGQIY010000047.1 GCA_020430865.1 Myxococcales bacterium | reverse complement strand
TGCCGGCCTCGGCGTACGCGGAGAGCTGTGCGAACGAGCGCCCCTGGGATACGAACGAGCCGGCGACCACCTCCCAGTAGAAGCTGCCGCGCCCAGCCAGAACGGTCTGCGCCGCGGCCTCGAGATCGCCCGCGACCTCGAAGACGCGGCTCAGAACATCCTCGCTGGCCGCGGGGCCTTCTACTGGGAGGTGGTCGCCGGCTCGTTCGTGTCCCAGGGACGCTCCTTCGCCCAGCTCTCCGCCTACGCCGAGGCCGGCATCGAGCGCTACCTCATCGAGGCGATCCTCGACGAGCGCACGACCGAGGTATGCCGCTTCCTGCACGGCAAGACCTTCACGGTCGGCTCGGGGCTCCGGACCTTCGAGCGCCTCGAAGCGAGCCCCGAGTCTGTGCCCGACCTGGCTCCTTGGGTCCGCGAGGCCAGTGATCCAGAGACCGGCCGCAAGGTGCTCTTCGTGGAGGCCGGAGGCCAGAGAACGGCCGTCACCGAAGTGACGCGCTCGGGCTTTGGCTCCCGCGACGACCGAGGTGAGTTTGGCCGCTCCCTCACCGAGCAGCAGCTCCTTGATCTCGGCATCAGCTTCCCGCCGTACCACGGCCTCTGCCGAACGACGACGGTCGCAGACGTACGGTAGCTGTCCCCAAAACCACGGTCCCTGGCTTTGCCCCTTCGGAGGTCCAGCCTTGGCCAGCAATCGTGCATCCGGAGACCGAGCGGCAGTCGCTGCGGGAAAGCTGAAGGCGATCCGCGAGCGGGTCGTCGTGCTCGAGAAGCGTCTGCGCGAACAGCCGACGCCTGAGGCCGTGGCCGAGCTGCAGACCGAGGTCGAGAAGCTCACGCACGTTCTCACCGAGCTAGGAACTGCCGAGTCCGGCAACCAGGACCCGTGGCCGCGCGATCTCAACACGGCCACCACCAGCGCGAGCTGGGGCACCGACCCGGAGGATGTCCGAGGTGGCTGAGCTCGCCCACGCCCTCGCCAGTGCCCACGAGGTGCTGGCTCTGTTCGGTGCGGACGTCCTCCAGAAGACCATCTGGGGCTCGCCGATGGGCAAGACCCACCTGGCGCGCCGCATCGTCGCGGAGATCCCCGAGCACCGCGTCTACGTCGAGCCTTTCGCGGGCGGCGGCAAGATCCTGTTCACCAAGGACCCGTCCGAGGTGGAGGTCGTCGCCGATCTCGACCCGGAGATCGCGTTCGCCTTCAAGTTCACCAAGGGGATCACGGCCGCCCAGCTCGACCGACTTCGCCGCAAGAAGTGGGTCGGAGACAAGGACCACTTCAAGCGACTCGAGCAGTCGGCGGTGCCCGACGATGACGTCGAGCGCTTCTACCGGTTCGCGTACCTCTCGCGCTTCTCGTTCAACAAGCTCCGGCGCGGCACCATGCCCGACAAGAACGTCGGCGTGCAGGCGCGCTTCGTAGACAAGTTGGAGCGGTACGCACCGCGCCTTCGCAAGGTGCGGGTGCGCCACGCGGACTACGAGCAGGTCATCGACGAGTTCGACGGACCGGACACGTTCTTCTTCCTCGACCCTCCGTATGCCGGCTACGACGCGGACGTTCGCTCCGGAGCCGGTCACCGCGACTGGGACGAAGCACGGTTCGCAGAGGTGCTCCGCAAGGTCCGCGGCACGTTCCTGTGCACGTACGGCCTGCGCGGTGACAAGGACCTGTTCAAGGGCTTCCATGTTCGGCGTTGGCGGCATGCCTCCGGAGTCGGCACCAAACAGGGCGTCGGGCTGCGTCCGAGCATCACGCTCGTGGCCACCAACTACGATCCCGAGAAGGCACGCCGCTTCCAGGTCGCGGTCTCGAAGACCATCTGGGGCTCCCCCGCCGGCAAAAAGCGCCTCGCCGATCGCTTGGCTTCGCTGCTGCCCGCGCACAAAACCTACGTCGAGCCGTTCGCCGGCAGCGCGGCGGTGCTGTTCGCGAAGGAGCCCGCCGAGGTCGAGGCCATCGGCGATGCCGACCTGGAGATCGCCGAGGCGTACCGGATCATCAAGCGGCTCGGCCGCGGGCAGCTCGACCGCCTGCGACGGATGAGCTGGACCGGCGACGAGACCACGTTCAAGCGCCTGCTCGACGAGTCGCCCAGCGATGAGGTCCGCAAGCTTCATCGCTTCCTGTACCTGACGCACTTCTCGTACGGGAAGCTCCGTGGTCGCAGCTTCAACCCCGGCAGCGCCGGCGTCGAAGCGCGCACGCTCGATCGCATCGAGGCCTTCGCGCCGCGCCTCAGGAACGTCCGCATCTACGGCGGCGACTACGAGAAGCTTGTTCGCAAGTACGACGCGGCCGACACGGTGTTCTTCTTCGACCCGCCGTACGCTGGATACAACGTCGACGTCGGCGAGAGCGACTTCGACGAAGAGCGCTTCTTCGCGCTGCTGAAGTCGCTCAAGGGCAAGTTCCTCCTGACCTACGGCGTGCGGGGCAAGCTCCCGGGGCTGCTGAAAGAAGCGGGCTTCACTATCAAGCGCATCCGCACACCCCGGAGCATCAGCGCCATGCGCGGTGTCGGTGGCTCTTCGGTGCTGACCCAGCTCGTGGTCGCCAACTACGACCTGGTCGAGAAGGCGGACATCGACCTCGAACCGTGGACGGGGCAGCTCTCGCTCGATGACAGGCCCAAGCCGGGGCCGGCGGAGAAGGCCGCACCGACGCTGGCGGAGCGAGCCTCGGATGCGGTGGAAGCAGCCGACGCCGCGACGTTCGCCAAGTCGATCCCGCTCATCAAGGGCGTTGATCCGAGCGACGAGCGTTTCGTGCTCGGCATCGTCCTCGAGCCCGAGGTTGTGGACGCTCAGGGCGACATCTACTCGCCCGAGGAGATCAGTCAGGCCGCTCACCGCTTCATGGAGGAGTTCGGCGGGCTCGGGCTCATGCACCGCATGCGCGTCAACGGTCAGGTGAAGGTGCTGGAGAGCTACGTCGCGCCCGTCGACTTCGCAGTGGGCGAGGTCAGCGTCCGCAAAGGGACCTGGCTTCTCGCCGTGCGCATCCTCTCCGACGCGCTCTGGGAACAGGTGAAGTCGGGCGAGCTCACGGGCTTCTCGATCGGTGGCTCGGCTCGCCGCGTGCCCGAACCGGATGCCGCTGCACCTGAGCCGCAGCGGGAGGCTGCGTGATGGCTGACGGCAAGGCCGAACGCGCGGTGCACCGGCTCCTCGACATGGTGGTCGAGGAAGTCTCCCTCGTCGATCGCGCCGCCAATCAACACCGCTTTCTCATCGTGAAGAGGAGTGAACCCATGGACCAGGAAACCACCGCTGCGGCCGAGTCGAACGGGACGCCGCAAGAGACCGAACCCGCGCCGGCCGACACCGAGCAGCCCGTCGGGGACTTGAACGAGCTGCCCGAAGAGGACGGCGAAGGTGACGGCGAACCCGCGCCCAGCGAACCGGCGCCTGCATCCGCGCTCGAAGTCGCTGCGAAGATCCTGGCGAACGTCACCGACGCGGTAGAGGCTCTGAGCTCCGCACCCGAAGCGGAGGCGCGCGCTCGCGTCAGCGACCTCGCCAAGGATCTCCAGGTAGCCGCAGAACGCCTCGGTGGAGAATCGGGTGTCGAGCACGCTACGCCCGCGGCGGGTCCAGTCGCAGGCGAGAGCTCTCCGGGCCTCGATGCCGTGATCACCTCGGTGCGCTCACTGCTCGAGCGCGTGGGACAGACGCTCGACGCCGCCAAGTCGCCGAGCGCTCCGGAGCCCACCGTGAAGACCGAGAGCCCCGCAGGGCCCGGGCCCGACATCGTGAGCAAGCTCGACGAGGTGGTCACGGTCCTGCGCTCGCTGGGCGAGACCGTGAAGGAGCAGCAGCAACGACTCGCCCGCATGGAGAAGCGCTTCGGCCTGCCCAACAGCACCCCCACCGGCGAACGCCCGGCCCGGACCGAAGACGACGCCGACATCGGATGGCCCCTCGACCTCAACCGCAGCCTCGACCGCGAAAGCGTCGACAAGGCGATCTCGTTCCACGACGTGTGAGCGCCCGCGAACACCAAGGAGAAAGACATGGGTTACCTCAGCAACCGCACCATCCTGGAGAAGGCCGACCTGGCCCTCGCGGACCTCAC
>JAGQIY010000578.1 GCA_020430865.1 Myxococcales bacterium | reverse complement strand
TCGAACGCCTTCAAGAAGAAGAGCCAGGCCAGTTGCTCGACGTAGTCGCGGGGGGCCACGCCATCGCTGTTGAGCTGGTCACATGCATTCTTGACTGCCTGCTGCACTTCCTGGCGGCGATGTTCTGCTTTCCCATTGCCGTTTCCGTTGCTCTTCTTCTTCGCTGCCATGAACAAGTCCTTCTAAGCCGCCATCGGGACGTAGAGATGCTGTTTTACGGCCTCGAGGTCATCCTTGAGTGCCGCCGGGCCGCCGTAGCGCTGCAGCAAGGTGCTGAAGCTCCCGAACTGGCTGGTGAACTGCGGTGCGCTGTACGTCGAGCCCTGCTCGAGGTCGTCGATGCCGTACAGCGAGTAGTGATCCAGGCTCGTTTGCCAGAACGAGGACTTCACGCGGTCGCCCGTCGCCGTGCTCTGTTCACCGACTCGAGCCAGCAGCCAGGCGTCTTCCTGATCCCAGAAGCGCGTCACGCGGTCGTGGCGGCTCGGCACGCGGACCAAGTCAAAGCCGACCTTGGCGAGGATGTCGACGTCATCGGTTTCGTCGAGGCCGAGGAAGTGACGGAATGCCGCAACATGGACGTCGCGGTCCTTCAGCTCGGCGCGGAGGTCACGCCGCGTGGTCTTGTCGATCCAGAGCTTGAGGAGATCGGAGAGGCTCGCTGGCGCGATGCCACGGATGACCTCCTTGGATTGCTCCCGATAGTCGTCGAGCGGGATCTTGCGGCCGTCCGCGAGGCATACGTAGCGCTCTTCCCGGGCGATGAAGACCGTGATCCCGTCACCGACGGGCTTCTCCACTGGTTCGCCGGCCTTCTTCTTCGGCTTGGAGGACGACTTGGGCTTCTGCGTGTTCGCCGGGTGGCCGTCGAATTCTGTGTCTTCGAGCTGGGCAGCGCCGACATAGTCGAAGATGGTGAAGTAGCGCTTGTCGATGTCCTCGCACAGACGGGTGCCACGCCCCTTCATCTGCTTGTAGAGGATCGAGCTACGGAGCGGACGTGCGAAGACGATGTTCTTGACGTCCGGCGCGTCGAAACCCGTGGTCAGAAGATCCACCGTGACCGCGACGCGCGGCTTGGCGCGTCCGACCTCGGCGAAGTTCCGCTCGAGCTGATGCGAGTTGCGCTCGGACCGGGTGATGCGTGCGGCGTAGTCGGGGTCGCCGCTCAGCCGGCGGAGCTCGGCCGCCATGAAGGCGGCGTGAGTGTCGTCGACGCAGAAGATGATGCTCTTCTCATCCGACAGCTGGTACTTGCCCAGCGTCTGCCACAGATCCTCTGCGATGAGACGCGTTCGCTCGGGAAGCCGGATGTCGCGCTCGAAGTTCTTCGTCGTGTAGTGGCGACCGTCCGGGCCGGTGTAGCCGTCGTCGTCGAGATTGCTGATGCGCTCCTCGAGGAGATACGGGACGAGGTAGCCGTCCTCGATCGCCTGCTTCAGCGAGTAGGTGTACGCGGGTTCGCCGTCGGGGCTGCCGGTGAAGTACACATGCGTGTCGCGACGCAGCTCCTCCTCCGTGAGCGCCCGACCACCCTGGTCGAGCTCGCGAGGTGTGGCCGTGAGACCGAGCTGGTAAGCGTTGCCGAAGTGCTCGAGCACGCCGAACCAATCGCCGAAGCCGGAGCGGTGGCACTCATCTACCACGACGAGGTCGAAGAAATCGGGCGTGAAGTGCTCGTAGAGCTTCTTGCCCTCGTACTCCTCATCGAGGTTTTGGTAGTTGGCGAAGTAGACCTTGCCGACCAGGTGCTCGCCGCGAGCGACCGTGCTCTTGTCGACGACGACCCGTTCGCGAGCATCAAACGCGGCGAAGGCACGGTAGGCCTGATCCTTGAGACTGTTGCGGTCGGTCAGGAACAGGACGCGATTGTTCTTGAGAACATCTCCGGACAGCAGCTTCCATGCGAGCTGGAAGATGGTGAAGGTCTTGCCCGTGCCGGTGGCCATGAGG
>JAGQIY010000577.1 GCA_020430865.1 Myxococcales bacterium | reverse complement strand
CTACCAGCTCGGCTTCGAGCAGCTCAAGGTGCGCCACATCAGCGAGCAGTCGATGGTGGCCGACCTGCGCTACGGCGAGCACTGGGTGCCAAGCTTGCTCAGTCGCGAGGGCAGCAAGCTCAAGCTGGAGTGTGAGCAGGTCGAGTCGAAGGACGAGCCTGCCCTGGCGCGGACTCAGCAGGTGCTCGAGCGGCGCGCGGCGCTGGTGCGTGTCCAGCAGCGCGCCATCGCCCAGATGGTCGAGGAGTCGCTGCCCTTCGACGAGCCACGCACCGAGGAGGGCCAGCAAGACGGCAACCTCAGGCCGGCCTGGATCTGGGCCTACAATCACGGCTGGGATAGCTACACCTTCAACGACGACGGGTATCGTGTGTTCGACACCAGCGGGCGGCCCCTGGTGCCTCAGGTGTGCATCGACTTCATCACCGACACCTTCGAGCGCGCCAGCGGGACCTGGTGGACCGCCAGGCAGCACGACCGACAGCGGGTGGAGGGTCTGCTCGACTTCAACGAGCTCGGCATCGACAACCGACGTAGCGTCGAGGTGATCGTGAAGTTTGCCTGGCAGCACCCGGAGATGTTCGACGTCTACGATCTCGAGCCCGAAGAGCGTGTGCCGTTCATCGTCAGGGACCGCTTCTTCGGTCACCTGTACGAGAACCGCGAGCGCTATCGTCCGGGGGACGTGGTGGCGATCCACGGGCTGCGCAGCGATGGCGAGATGCACTACCACTCGTTCTTCGTCTACGAGTCGGATCCGGTGACCGGCATGCCGATCCTGTTGGCAGGCAACGCGGGCAAGCCTCGAATTCGCACATGGGAAAATGTGATGCGCTCGGCGCCACGCCGCAGCATCAAGCATCGGCTGCGACCGCGTCTGGAGTGGCTGGAGAGCTTCATCACGCCGGACCCGAGCCTCGCCGGTCGCGCCCCGACGCTCTCCTCGTCGCCCAGCTGAGAGCCGATGGAGCGCTGCTGGTCGGGTCGAGCGCCCGGCGCTGCCTGCCCGATGAGCATTGGAGGTACGCCAATTGGCGCCCCCGGCGCACATCCTCGCGGCGGATAGCTCGCCTAATGGGGTCGAAGGACTTGCGCATTGCCCCGGGGCCGGCAAGGCTCCCGCCAGCAGAAAGCGAAGGACACCGTGGCTGAGCGCATCAAGTTTCCCGTTCGAGTTGGTCTGTTGGGTTGTGGCACCGTGGGCGGCGGTGTGATCCAGCTGATTCAGGAGAACGCGGAGTACCTCGCGAGCCGTGTAGGGGCGCCGCTGGAGATCCGCCACGTCCTGGTGCGGGATGCCGAGAAGGATCGCGTGCCCGGCTGCAAGAAGGAGTGGCTCACGACGGAGCCCGACGTGGTGCTCGCGGAGGACGCCGTCGATATCGTGATCGAGGTCATGGGGGGAGAGGAACCCGCCAAGACCTACGTCGAACGCGCGATGGCTTCAGGGAAAGGCGTCGTGACCGCCAACAAGTACCTGCTGGCGAAGCACGGCCCACGTCTGGTGGAGCTGGCGAACGAGCAAGGGGTCGATCTGGCCTTCGAGGCGTCCGTGGGGGGCGGTATCCCGATCATCCGCACGCTGCGCGAGGCGCTCACCAGCGACTGGGTGCTGAGCGTGCACGCCATCTTGAACGGTACCTGCAACTACATCCTCACTCGGATGCGAGACGAGGGCATCGGCTTCGACGAGGTGCTCGCTGAGGCGCAACGCCTTGGCTACGCCGAGGCGGATCCGAGCCTCGACGTCGACGGCCACGACGCGGCTCAGAAGCTGGTGGTCATGAGCATGCTGGCGTTCGGCGCGAAGGTGCCGGTCGAGCAGGTGAAGGTCGAGGGGATCCGCAACATCGATCAGCTGGACTTCCGCTTCGCGGATCGCTTCGGCTACACCATCAAGCACCTGGCCATCGGCTACGACCATGGCTCGCGCATCGAGCTCAGGGTGCATCCTGCCATGGTGCCGCGCGGAAGCGTTCTGGCCAACATCGACGGCGTGCTGAACGGGGCCTTCTTGCAGGGGCGGGCGCTCGGCCCTTGCCTGCTGGTCGGGCGAGGCGCTGGGGACATGCCGACGGCGGTCAGCGTGGTGGCCGACCTGGTGGACGTCGCGCGCTCGAAGATCGAGGGGGAACCGGGGTTGCAGACCCGCGGCATTCAGATGAAGGAGCGACCGCTGATGCCCCTCGACGAGGTGCGTGCGCGCTATTATCTGCGCTTCGACGTGGGGGACGAACCCGGCGTCCTCGGTCTGATCAGCACGGCCCTCGGCCGGCACGACGTGAGCATCGAACAGATGATGCAGGAGGGGCGCGCCTCCGAGTCCGGTGATGCGGTGCCGGTGCTGATCATCACCCACGGCTGCACCGAGGGTCAGGTCCAGGCAGCGATGGGGGAGATCGCCGGGCATAGCTTCTTGAAGGGCGCCCCGCGGTTCATCCGCATCGAGGACGTGTGACGGCGTCGCAGCCTCGGCCCCGCAGCTCGGCGCTCGGGGTCTTCGACTCGGGCCTCGGCGGGCTCACGGTGGTGCGGGCGCTGCGAGGCCTGCTGCCCCGGGAGCACATCGTCTACCTCGGGGATACAGCGCGGGTGCCCTATGGCACGCGTTCACCAGAGACCGTGCTGCGCTACGCTCGGGGCTGCGCAAAGCTGTTGATCCAGCGGGACATCAAGGCGCTGGTGATCGCCTGCAACACGGTGAGCGCGGTCGCCGTGGAGATGCTGCGTGCCGAGCTCGACCTGCCGGTGATCGGCGTCGTGGAGCCGGGCGCGTCCGCCGCAGTCAGCCAGGCCGAGCGCGTCGGCGGCGCCGTGCGGATCGGAGTGCTGGGTACTGCGGGGACGGTGGCTTCAGGCGCGTATCCTCGCGCCGTCGGGCGCATCTCGACGCGCTTCGAGGTCGTCGCGCAGCCGGCGCCGCTGCTCGTGCCCCTCGTGGAAGAGGGCTGGCTCGAGGGGGATGTGCCGCGCCTCGCGATCCAGCGTTACGTCGAGCCGCTGATCGAGGCGGAGGTCGGCGTGATCGTTCTCGGGTGCACGCACTAT
>JAGQIY010000576.1 GCA_020430865.1 Myxococcales bacterium | reverse complement strand
TACCAGGACCTCGCGCGCGCCGCGGGCGTCCACGACGCAGTGACGCGCGCGATCTCCGGGCATGCAACACCCACCATGCAGCTCCACTACTCCACGGCACGCGGCCACGAGGTCCGCCGTGCCCTAGCGAACATCGCCGACATTGCGACCGGCGCAACGATCATCGACCTGGACTCAGCACGGCGGTCGCGCGCCGCGACCGCCCCGACACGCGCTCGAGTCCCCCACCCCTAGGCGGCATGACAAGGCGGCGGCATGCCTTCAGGGAGCCCCCCTTCGCCTCCTACCGAGGACTCCAACCAGATCACTGCACGTGGAACCGCGCAAGGTAGTTCCGCTGCTCGTCATACGTCGCGGTAAAGGCGAGCAAGTAGTCGTTATTCCCAAGCGCTCCACCAGCGGCGAGATCCCCCAGATTGCCGCCGCTGGCGATCGGCACCACGACGTCGAGCACCTCGGTCGCACCGTTCGAGGAGAAGACCGAGACTGAAGTCTCCGAGGCACGCCGAGTAACGAATACCGTCGACATACCGTCGATGAACAACTGGTCACCACCACGCTCTGCTGGAAGTGCCACAAGGGCTGTTTGCTCCGCGCCCGTCGTGCCGCGTCGCAACAATGCCACATCCTCGCCTTCCACACCAGCACACTCGGTCGTTCCAGACTGAAGACATCGTCCCGATAGCATCACCGCGAGCACAGAGCCGTCACTCGCGACGGTCGCGGATCCGCCCACGTAGTCCTCTGGCAGAAGATCGCTCTCTTCCATCAGCGTATTTCCGTCCGTCACGTACTGCACAACAGTACCGCAGCCTCCTTCGTGCCGCCCCTGCGCGACCAGACGCACCGTTTGCGTCGTAGCATCCCATCCTGCACCGAGCAGCGTGTGTCCACGCGGGCCAGGGACGACATTCTCCGCTACTACTTCCCCGCTCGCTGGCATCGTCCACCTATGAAGAGCGTCACCTTCAAACCCATATACTTGATAGCGCAGACCGTCAAACACTACACGCGGAAGGTACAACGTATTCACAACAAGCGCGGCACACGCCGATTCATCCAACGTGCCGTTGAGGGCCATCTCGCAGAACAGAAATCCGTCCGTATTCTCAAATAGCGCGCCGAATGAGTCACTGCCGAGCTCCGCCGACAACAATGTCTTTGTGCTGAGCTGATCCTGCGAGTACGCCACGGTCGCCGTTACGCTGCCATCCGGCGCCACGCGATGCAGGCTCCGACGCGCAAACACGAGTGACTCCTCTCCGCCGCCAACATGAGGGAACACCCGAACAATCCCGTAGTCCCCAGCGTCATACCTCGGCAACTCGGTCTCGAAGTCTACACGCCCCACTTGACTCGTTCCCGCAAGGGACGGTCCGTGGAGGCTGCACATCGCGACGTCAGCATCGTACCCCGCCTCACCTGCGCCGTCCTTCGGCGCCGACGTGCCAGCGCCGCAGGAGACGGCAACGCATGCACAGGCAGCAAGGAGGAAGCGCATCGGGCGTGACCGTGGCAGCGTCATAGGTCGCAGTCAAGCCAGGGGCCCTCGACATAGCTCGGAGGGGCGCACGTGGCGTTGAAGTTAGTGCACTTGCAGGTATCAAGCCAGTGCACACCAAGGCACATCTCCGCCATCGCCGTAGCACCATCGTCGCTGTCCGTCGCCAAGTGCGTCGTCGTCGCCTCCCCGTCCGCGTAGGGCACGTGGAACACCTCACCTGAGCAAGTCGTTCCCCCGTCGAACGAGCGGAACAACGAGATGCTCTCAGGGGCGTCGATCACGGCAGCGCCTGTAAGGTTCTCATGATGGACCGGGAAACAGGATGGCCCCGCGTCGAGCGGATGCCTGTGCCACTTCCCCAGGGAAAACGTTGACGTGGATGCGGAGAACGTCCCCCAAGTCCAGCGCCAGAACATGTTCCGGCCGGACCCTCCGTCGGTATCGTACCACGCCCACAAAGCGCCCGTACCTCGCG
>JAGQIY010000575.1 GCA_020430865.1 Myxococcales bacterium | reverse complement strand
TTGCCGGTCGCCAGACGCACGTCCGCCAGCTTGCACAGCAGGGTCAGGCTGCCGACCCGAACCCGCAGCTTGCCTCGCACTGGTGGCTCGGCGACCTCACCGACCTGACCCCCGGGGAGCACTCGCACCCGCGTGCCCAGGCCCAGCTGATCGGCGCTGGGCGCGGCGCCGCCAGGAGCGCCCCGAGTTGCCTGGTCGAGACGTCCGCCGACGCCCAGCTGGCGTCCGGCGGAGTCCACCGTCTTCTCCAGCGCCTTCAGGTCCCGCTGGGAGAGCTCCTGGGCCCGCAGTCGTTGACTCACCTGGTGCAGGTCCGCGCGCGCCTGGCGGACGGCCTGTGTGAGCTCGCGAGCCTCTCGTTCCAGGCGATCGCGCTCTCGCTTCGCCGTCGCCAAGGTTTCTGCCTGGATTTTATTGCGGTTGACCTGAGTCTCGAGCTCCAGGGCCTTCGCAGACGACAGCGCTCGTGCTGCCTCCTGGCGCTGGCGCTCGATGGTGTCGAGGAGCTCGTCCCGCAACAGGCGCTGCTCGGGGAGCAGCGTCTTCGCGCGCTCGACGACGGAGGTCGGCATACCGAAGCGAGCTGCCACCGCGAGGGCGCTCGACGGGCCCGGGATACCGAGCCTCAGCTCGAACGTCGGCTCCAGCTTGGTCATGTCGAAGCCGACGGACGCGTTCTCGAAGCGCTCGTCCCGAGCGGCGAGCTCCTTGAGCGCCTCGTAATGCGTGGTCACGGCGACCGCGGCGCGTGCCTCGGCAAGGGCTTCGAGAACCGCGGTGGCGAGCGCGGCGCCCTGGTCTGGATCGGTGCCCGCTGCGAGTTCGTCCAGCAGGATGAGGGTCCCCGCGCCCGCGTCGTCGTGCTGGGTGCGACGGGCGATGTCGAGCATCGAGGCCAGGTTCCGCACGTGGCCGCTGAAGGTGCTGAGGGAGAGCGCCAGGGACTGGTCGTCGCCGATATCGCTCAGAACCTCGGTGAAGAAGCCGACACTCGAGCCAGGCGCGGCGGGGATGGGCACGCCAGCACGTACCATCAGCGCTGCGAGGCCGAGGCACTTCAGCGCGACCGTCTTACCCCCGGCGTTGGGACCTGAGATGACCAAGGCGTGACCCGCGCGCAGCCGGATGTCGTTGGCAATGACCGGCTCCTCACCCGCGGCGAGCAGGGGGTGCCGCATGGCGACCAGCTCGATGCTCGGCCCGGAGCTCTGGGTACCAGATCCTGGCGGAAACACCAGTCCAGACACCTTGGCCGCCCAGCGCGTCATGGCGATCAGGTGCTCCGCCTCGAGCAAGGCCTCGCGGGCGACGGATAGCTCCAGCCCGAGCTCGGAGGCGTGAGCCGAGAGTCGTGCTAGCACGCGGGCCTCCTCGCGCTCGGCGTCGGCTTCGGCGATGCGCAGCTTGTTGCCCAGGTCCACCAGCTCGCGCGGCTCGACGTAGAGCGTGGCGCCGGAGCCGCTGGAGCCCAGCACGATGCCGTCGATGGTGCCGTGAGAGTCGGACCGCACTGGCAAGACGTAGCGTCCGTCGCGCTCGGCGTAGTAGCCCCCAGCGAGCTTGTCCCCGTGCTTGTTGACCAGGCGCTGCAGTCGCGTCGTGAGCTCGCGTCGACGGTCGCGAACCAAGCTGCGCGCGCGCGCCAGCTCCGAGCTCGCCGAGTCGCTCACCGTCCCATCGGCCTCCAGGCAGCGCTCGAGCTCCTGCTCGAGGCCCGACAGCTCCGGCGCGGAGTCCAGAGCAGCCGCGAGTTCTTCTCGAGCCGCTCGCTGGCTCTGGGCAAAGCGCCGCAGCGCCCCGGCGTCTCGCAGCAGGAGCAAGATCTTGAGCAGATCGGGGCCGGCCAGCACTCGCTGTCGAGTGATGCCGTCCAGCGCGTCGAGCACGTCGGGGGTGGTGACGCGCGGCAACGCCGCATCGCTCTGCTCCGCGTCGATCGCCGCCTGGCTCAGGCGGGCGCGCGTCGCCGCGAGCTCCAGCGTTGGCTCCGGTGTCAGCTCACGCAGGCGCTGCTGTGCGGCGTCGCTCGCGCACAGCTGTGCGAGCTCCGAGCACAGGATCGGCCACTCGAGATCGCTCAAGGCGCGCTCGTGAAGCTCCTGGATGTTCTGCCTGCCAGCCACGGCGCCCCGATATGACACGTTTTCCGCCCGAGGCCACCTGGATGGATGACTCCCAGCGCATCGAGGGGTACGGCGCTTCGAAGGGGACTCGGTTCAGGCGCTGCGTACCAGCGCCGTACGGGCCCGACGCGTCGGCGGAGTTCGCAGGCCGATCTGAATGCGCGGCGTCGTGCGGTCGGTTTCCAGGGTGCGCACCCAGCGCATCAGCCCGCGCTCGACCCGGCGGTCGTCGGTGGTCCCATAGGTCAAGACCAGCTGACCACGTCCCATCGCCTCCAGGCGAGCCATCAGGCCGCGGCACAGCACGCCTCGGCTGGTCTCGGCGTCTGGGTCGACGCGCCCGTTGCTCACCAGCACCACGCGCTGCAGGTCCCAGCCGCCATTTTCCAAGCGGGAAATCCGGTTCGCGACCTGGGTCAGGAGTTCACTCGGGTGGCCCTCGTAGTGCTGGGCCACGACAGCCATGTTGCCGTTCGTGGTGCAACCCGGTTCGAGCCAGCTCGGCCAGCTACCTCCGAACTCGATCACCACCAGCGTGGCCTTTCCGCGTGCTCCTGCGTTCATCGTGGCTTCCCCCGCTCGTCTCGGCGGCTCCGTGGTCGCTCTGCGCCTGGGAGTGCCCTAGCTGGATGCGCGCTGCTGGGCCAAGAAAGCGACGAGTGCGGCCCTGACATAGCGCTGTCAGTAGACCTCGTGCCCCTGCCAGCTCCTGACAACACGCTGTCAGGGCGGGATCGCTATGTCTGTTCTGCGTCGAGGCTGAGTTGGCAGTCTGACGAACCGTTCGAAGGAGACGTAGTCCATGAGTCAGCATCCAGTGGTTTGGTTCGAGATCCGCGGCGACGAGCACGAGAAGCTCCAGGGCTTCTACGGCGAGCTCTTCGGCTGGCGGCTCGACCGGGACAATCCTGCGGCCTACGGCGTGCTCCCGCCGCCTGGTGGCAAGGGGATCCCGGGTGGGATCGGTGAGCGCGGAGGGGTCTTCAACCATCGCATCACCTTCTACGTGGAAACGGAGGATCTGCAGGCCAGCCTCGATCGCGCCGTCGCGCTTGGCGGCAAGGTCGTGACTCCGCCGACCCCCGTAGCGGGGATCCGAGTAGCGCTCTTCGAGGACCCAGAAGGCAATGTGGTGGGGCTCGCGACGCCCTGAGCGGGCTGGGGGGCGTCGCGGGGCGGCGCCTCGCCCCGCCCGCGGGCTCGCGTTTCGCGACGCCTCGGTAGGGCCGCCGCTTTGCAGTAGAGTGCCGGTCGATGCGTCGCGCCGATCGTCTGTTCCAGATCATTCAACTGCTGCGCCGTCGCAAGGTGCTCACGGCGCGGCAACTCGCGGAGGAGCTCGAGGTGTCCGAGCGCACGGTCTATCGAGACGTGCGGGACCTCGTCTCCACCGGGACCCAGATCGATGGCGAGGCGGGAGTCGGCTACTCCCTGCGCGCTGGCTACGACTTGCCGCCCCTCATGTTCGACGCGGATGAGATCCAGGCGCTCCTGCTGGGCGCGCGTATCGTCGCGAGCTTCGGCGACCACGAGCTGGGCAAGGCGAGCCGCTCCGTGATCTCCAAGGTCGAGTCGGTCCTGCCGAAGCACCTCAAGCCACTGCTGAAGCAGACCCCGCTGTTCTCGCCGCTACCGCTCGACAAGCGTAGCTCTGGGAATCTGAGCCTGGTGCGCCAGGCGGTCTTCGATCGCAAGAAGCTGCGCTTTGGCTATCAACGTGGAGACGGTCAGAGCAGCGAGCGCACGGTCTGGCCCCTCGGCGCCTTCTTCTGGGGCAAGGTGTGGACGCTGCTCGGGTACTGCGAGCTGCGTGAGGACTTTCGCAATTTCCGTCTGGATAGAATGGAGAAGGCCGGGATCCTGGAAGAGCAGTTCCCGGTCGATCCAGAGAAGAGCCTGGATGGCTTCTTCGCGCGCATGGGCCAGGAGACGCCTCTCGACTGAGCGCGGTCGCGCGAGCTACGAAGAGGAGGCTACTGCTTCGGGTCCTTGAGCCAGGCGAGGGTCGCGCCCCAGCCGCCGCGCGTCGCCGGCGCGTCGCGGAACTCGGCGACGTAGGGCGAGCTCGCCAGCACCTGCTGCACCCGGGCGCGCTGCACGCCCTTCCCTCGACCGTGGATCAGTCTGACCTCTCGGAAGCCCTTCTTGAACGCCTCCTCGACGTAGTCCTCGACCACGAAAGGGATGTCCCGAGGCTGAAAGGTGTGGAGATCGAGGCTGTCCTCGATCTCCATCACCACCACGTCGTCCTGCGGAGGCTGCTTGCTCACGGCACTGTGATCGAGTCGCGTCAGCCGGTGGAGGTCTTCTTGGCGCGAGCCTTGGATTCCTTCTTCGCCGCGGGTTCTGCCTTCTTGACTGGCTTCGCCTTGGTCTTCTTGCCCGCGGTCTTGCCGTCCTTGCTCTCGGAGCCGTCGGCCACGCCGTCGTCCCCGCCCTGAGCCAGGCTCTTCTTGAGCGCCTCGAAGAGGTCGATGATCTGCGCCTTGGGTTGCTCTGGGGCAAGGGTGATCTCTTGCCCGGCGACCTTCTGGTCGACCACCTCGAGCACGCGCGCTGCATACGCGTCCTTGAACTTCTCGGGATCGAACTCCTCCACCGTGAGCTGGTCGAGGAGCTTGTCCGCCAGGTCCTGCTCCGCGTCACTGAAGCTGAAGGTCGCGCCCTTGTCGACGTCCTCGTAGTTTCGCACCTCGCCCGCGTAGTACAGCTGATGCAGGATCAACCCGTCCTGATAGGGACGAATCATCACCAGCTGTTCCTTGCCGCGCGCCGACCAGCTCCCCACGGCAACTCGCTCCTTGCGCCGCATGGCCTCCGCGAGCAGCTTGTACGCCTTGTCGCCGCCCTTGTCGGGGCCCAGGTAGTAACTCTTCTCCACCTGGATGAAATCGACCGTCTCGAGCGGGACGAACTCCACGATCTCCAGTGTGCTGCTGCGCTCCGCCTCGAGCTTCTTCAGCTCGTCATCGGCGAACTGCACGAACTGGCCCTTGGTGTACTCGTAGCCCTTGACCGTGTCCTTGCGCTCCACGACGACATCGCACACCGGACAGTAGAGCTGCTGCTTGATCCGGTTGCCGCACTCCCCGTGCAGCATGTTGAAGCTGACGGACTGGCTCGACGCCGCCGTGAAGAGCTTGATGGGGATCGATACCAAGCCGAAGCTGATGGTTCCGGAGCTGATCGCGCGTGCCGCCATGAGCGCAATGCTACGGGGCGTGGCTCGAAAGCTCCAACATCCGAGCAGCCTCAGCGCGCGCTTTTCGTGGGCAAACTCCGCCCGATCCTCACGGTCACACCTGCTTGCATAAGCGAAGCGGCGCAGATGTCCAGTGGTGGCGTGGCGTGGGGCGACAGGCGTTTCCGCGCGAACAGCCCACGCGGCCTCGGTCGAGGTCCAGCTCATCCACGGGTTCGGGGGGGAGAGGGGACCGCGTTCTTCGTCGCTGCGAGGCGGGTGTGGCAACATCCACGAGTCGATCAGAGATCTGAACATCCGTGGCGAAAACCGACTCCCCCGAGCAGCGCGAAGACCCGCTGCGCAAGTACCGCGAGAAGCGCGATCCAGGCCGTACCAACGAGCCCTTCGCCACGGCCGAGGCGGCTGCGGGCACCCGCGTTGGCTCCTTCGTGGTGCACCTGCACGACGCATCGAGAGAGCACTACGATCTGCGGATCCAGTCCGGTAGCACGCTGCTGAGCTTCGCGGTACCCAAGGGACCGAGCCTCAATCCAGTGGACAAGCGCCTCGCGGTGCAGACCGAGAACCACCCGCTGGAGTACCTCGATTTCGAGGACGTGATCCCCGAAGGGAACTACGGAGCGGGGCCCATGATCGTCTGGGACACGGGAACCGTGCGTTACCTCGAGGATCCAGTCGAGGAGGGTCTCGCGAAGGGCAAGGTCGATTTCTGGCTCGACGGGTACAAGCTCAAGGGACGCTTCGCGCTGGTGGAGACGGGCTCGCGGCACAAGCCCAAGCCCAAGCAACCGCAGTGGCTGTTGCTGAAGAAGACGGACGCGTACTCGAGCGATCGCGATATCGTGGGTGAGGAGCCCTACAGCGTGATCTCCGGGCTGCGGGTGGACCAGCTGGAGAGCAAACCTGCCCTCGTTGCGGAGCTGGTCCAGCTGGCGAAGGAGGGCGGCGCAAGGCGGCGCAAGCTCGACGTCAGCAACCTGAACCCGATGCTATGTGCGACGGAAGGCGCGACCCTGAGCGATGCCTCGAGGATCTATGAGCTGAAGCTGGATGGGGTGCGCATCGTCGCCGACAAGCTGGGCGAAGAAGTGAGCCTTCGCTACCGCAAGCAACGAGCCGCGACCTTGACCTATCCCGAGGTGGTGCGTTCGGTGCGCGCCTTGGCTCCCAAGCGCATCGTCCTGGATGGCGAGATCGTGGCCTTCGACGCCCAGGGGAAGCCGAGCTTCGAGCGGCTCGCGACGCGTATCCACGCGACACGGCCGCTGGACGTCGCTCGAGCGCGCCGCGACGTCCCGGTGGTCTACATGGTGTTCGACGTGTTGGCTCTCGAGGACTGGGACCTCACGCAGATGCCTTTGCTCGCGCGCAAGCAGATCCTGATGCGTCTGTTGCCGGGACGCGGCCGCCTGCGGGCCTTGGATCATCTCGACGAGGACGGGCGGCCATTGTTCGAACTGTGCAAGCACGAGGGTCTCGAGGGCGTGGTCGCCAAGCGCAAGGACGCGGTCTACCGCCCTGGGCCGACGCGCTACCAGGACTGGGTCAAGATCAAGACCGAGCGGGACGATGAGTTCGTGATCGTTGGCTGGGAACGCAAGCGGCGCTCCCGTACCCTCGGCTCGTTGATCCTCGCGGCCTACGAGGGGGACGCGCTCAAGCTCCGGGGCAAGGTCGGCTCGGGACTGGACGATGCGACCCAGGATCAGCTGCTCGAGCGGCTGCGTCCCATCGAGGTCGACGAGTGCCCCGCCGCGGGGGAGCTCGAGCGCGCCCCGATGGAGCGCCACTTCGTTGAGCCGCGTCATGTGGTGAGCGTGCGTTACCTCGGGTGGTCGGACTCCGGCTCTCTGCGCTTCCCCGTGTTCCGCGGGCTACGCAACGACAAGGACCCTCACGACTGCACCGCGATGCCCGGTGAGCAGCGTCTGGAGCACGCGCCCCCCGAGGTGGAGGCAGGGGAGGCGAGCCTCGAGGCCGGACTCGCCGTCCCGGCGGTTGGTCGCGGCGCTTCGGCTGCCCGCCGCGGCGAGCGCCTGATCACTCGCGCGAGGCTCACGAACCAGGCGAAGGTGTTCTGGCCGGATGAGGGCTACACCAAGGGCGAACTCTGCGAGTACTACGCCGCCATCGCCGACACGCTGTTGCCTTTCCTGAAGGGTCGCCCGATCATGCTGGTTCGGTATCCGGACGGAATCAACGGCAAGAGCTTCTATCAGTGGAATGCTCCCAAGGGGACTCCGGAGTGGTTGAGGACGCTGCAGATCCGCCACGAGGAGCGCGACGGAAAGACCGTCTCGACGTTCCTGATCGATGACGCAGATGGCCTGATTCATATCGCAAACCTCGGTTGCATCCCCGTCCATGTGCTCGCCTGTCGTGAGGGTTCCCTGGATACATGCGACTTCCTCACCATCGATTTCGACATGGGAGACAATCCGTTTCGACATGCGGTCACGCTCGCGCTGTCGCTGAAGGAGCTGCTGTCCGAACTCGGGTTGGTGGGTTTCCCCAAGACCAGCGGTCAGACGGGCATGCACGTCATGATCCCGATGGGCGATGCCGCCCGGGGTGGCGGCGTCCCCTTCGAGACGGCAAAAATCCTTGTGGAATTGATAGGGAGGCTGCTCTGGCTGCGCCATCAGGACATCACGACCATGGAGCGTCGAGTGAACGACCGTGGTGGCAAGATCTTGATCGACGTAGGACAGACGGGGCGCTCTCGCACCATCGTCGGTCCCTACTCGGTGCGTGCCTATCCCGGCGCTCGGGTGAGCACGCCGCTCGAGTGGGACGAAGTGCACCTGGCGCTCGATCCCGCCGCCTACACCATGTTCACTGTGCCTGCTCGCATGGCGGAGCGAGAGGATCCGTTGCGTCGACTGTTGGAGGTGGACGTCGACGTCCCGGCGGCGGTCGCCAAGCTCGAGCGGCTCCTCACCCCCCAAGCTTGATGCTCGGGCGGGGACTCAGAACACCAGGCACTGCTCGAGGCGGTCGGCGTTGGGTGCCTGCATCGCGCACTCGTACTGCCTGCGCGTGACGCGGTCGCTGCAGGTGGCGAACTCCGGCGAGGTGCTCGCCTTGGCGCGCGCCTCGTGCTGCCTTCGCCGCACCTCCTCGAACGCGACGTCCGGCTCCTGGTCGTGCATCAGGAACTCGGTGTAGCGGTCGAGCAGCTGATCGCATTCGCGTTGCTCGATTGGCTGGCTGCAGCCAGCGCTCGACGCCGCCGCGGCCGTGACCAGCAGGCTGAGGCACGAGGCACGAGCCGGGGCGCTCAGCGGGTTGCCGCGTAGAAAGAACGGCGTCAGCGCGCGCACTTCGTCTTGATCTCCTCCGGAGACTTCGCGTTCCTCACGCAAGCCAGCGAGGACTCGGTGATGCGCTTGCCGACGCAGCCCTCCATGGTCTTCTGGTACTCGGGGTCCTGCTCGGCCTCCGCCAACCGACGGTTCACCTCGGCTTCGTCGAACCCGCGCCCCTGGAGCCGGAGCCGTGCGATGTGTTCGGCCAGTTCTTTGCACTCGGTCTCGCTGGCGGGGTGGCCACAGCCCGAGAGCAGCAGGCCGGCAACGAGGGGCATGGCGAGGGTGAGCGTGGTGAATTTCATGCTGGAACAGGCACTGCGGATACGGCGGAGGGACGCGTGACTCAGTGCGGCGACGCTTGAATAGGCCCAGAGACTCCTCTCATCAAGCCCTGAGGCCACGGCCGGCTCGGGAACGGCCCTGGCTGACATTGTTTGGTCCAAGCAACGTGCTGGTTTTGTCGAAATCTGGACGGCTGTGCAGGTGCTGCTAATTTTACGATGCAAATGTCGCGCTCCCGCGATCGAGCAGTTCGGGAATCGTGTCCCGCGCCGCCACTTGCACGAGCCCGGCCTCGAGCGAGTGAGAGCCCTGAATTGCTGCTTCAGAAGGCCTCGAGAGCGCGCACGCCTGCGACTCGTGCGAAGTACGCCAAGCGCGGGTTGGCACATCCCGACGGCGTGGACCTGGATACGCGAGCGTTGCTCCTCAGGCAGCTCTATCTCTCCCAGATGGAGGGGCGGCGCTTCCGGGACGCGCTCGAGACCGCGCTGCTCGCGGTGGCCACGGGGGTGATGCCAGACGTCGCGCGCCAGGACGCCGCTCGCGCGTGCCTGGGACTGGGTGACCACCGCAAGGCGGTCGAGCACTTGCGTATCGCCACGCGAGTCTGTCCCGCGTCGCGGCGCGCGTTCCACCTGTGGACGCTGGGCAGCTCGCTGTATCTCGCGGGCGCCCACCGACCAGCCATTGGCGCGCTGGAGCGCGCCGTGCGCTGGGGGACGCGGGACAAGCCGCTGTATCGCGCACAGCTGGCGTTGGCGCGGCTCGAGCTGGGGGATGCCTCGGCGTTCGAGGAGCTGCGTGAGCTGCGTGACGCGCTGGAGTCGGTTCCGTGCGGACAAGGTTACGGTCAGTTCGTGCTGGGTGAGATCAGCTATCACCTGGACGAGACCGACGCAGCTCTGCGCTACCTCGACAACTTCGTGAAGCGCTCGACCACGGGACGCATCGCTCTGCAGGTCGCCCTCGAAGCCGAGGTCAAGCGCGCTCAAGAGTTGATCGTGCGACTCGTCGCTTCCGAGGACTGAGACCGAGAGTCGGCTGGTCTCTGGAGACCACGATGGCTGCCCAGCGTGGCGCTCTTCGCCCAGGGTGTCGTGACAGGGAGACCTTTCCGTGGATCGTCCTGCTTCATAGTATTTGTAGTTACTGTGTTGAAACACGGTGTTGAAGGCTGGGGGCCGGTGTGTTCTATCCGAGCCGCGCGGAAGCGTAGAAGGAGGATCCATGATGCGTCGAACATTGCGAGGTGTGTTGCCATTGATCGGGGGTCTGACCCTGTTGACCGCTTGCTCGGGGGAGCCGAGCGCGGATGTGGCGGAGGGAGTCTCGACGCGAGCGCAGGCCCACCACCGACATCACGGCGGGGAGCTCAGGACCCAGCGGGTCCGCGTCACCGGCCCCAAGCTCGGGGTGCAGA
>JAGQIY010000574.1 GCA_020430865.1 Myxococcales bacterium | reverse complement strand
CGCGATGCCGAAGTCGAGCAGCTTGATGCAAGGCTTGTTCGCGTCGTCGAGGGAGAGGAAGACGTTCTCTGGCTTCAGGTCGCGGTGCACGATGCCGACGTCATGCGCCGCGCTGAGCGCGTCCAGCACCCGCACCACGACGCCCAGCGCCGCGTCGGTGGTGAGCCGCGTGCGACGGATGAACTGATTCAGGGTGACGCCGTCCAGCAGCTCCATCACCAGGTACGGCCCCATCTCGCAGACCCCGGCGTCCATCACCTGGGCCACACCGGGGTGGTGGAGCTTGCCCAGCGCACGGGCCTCGCGCATCAGGCGTGCGCCCAGCGCTCGATCCCCGGCGCGCTCCGGCAGCAGCAGCTTGAGCGCAACCTCGCGCCCGATCAGCAGGTGCTCCGCCCGGTACACCACGCTCATCCCCCCTGAACCGATCTGCTCGAGCAGCCGGTACTTGTCCCCGACCTGGGGCAATGCGTTCCCCCCACGCATGCGTAACGTTAGAGCGTACCCGAAACGCGGCAGCGCCGGCACCTCCCACCCGGCGCTCAGCGTTTTTCTTTGGGGGGGAGAGCGCGCTGGCGTGCGCTTTGTGGCTATCGTTTACTCGCCCGCCCGGGTTGTGTGGCAGACGTGAAGCCCCGGCCGTGAGCAATCGACGTTGAAGACTGAAGAGAACGATGGGGGAGCCTCCACGGAGGTCGCGGCGGGCGCCAGCCTGACGTCCGTCAGCGCCGCGGACACCCCCGTCGCGTCGCCGGCGGAGGCGGTGGAGCTCGGTCTGCTCACCGCCGAGGCCCGAGAGGCGACCCGCGACGCGGCGATGCTGCTCTCGTCGCTCCGGTTGCCCTCGCTCTGCGCGTGTTGCTGCGCGCCCGCGAGCGCCTCTCGCAAGCTCGACCTCGCAGATCACTCCGGGGTCCTGATCGTGCCGCTGTGCGATCGCTGCCTGACCCATGAAGCCGTCTCGCGCACGCGCTCGCTGAGCGTGCTGCTGGCGGCCTTGCTGATCGGCGGCTCGATGGCGCTGGGGCTGCCGCTCGCGCTGGAGCGGCTGGCGGACTCCGGGCACTGGCAGCTCTCGGTGAACTCCTGGTTCAGTCGCTGGGGGCTCTTCGTATTGCCTTGCGGAATCGTCTGCGGGCTGCTCGGGCTGCGTGCCCTGAGCTGGCATCTGCTCGACCACGGTCGCACTGGTCGCCGCTGCGCCGCGGGGCCAGCCGTCGCGCTCCGCCAGACCCCGCGAGATCCGGAGCACGTCGCGGTTCTGCGCTGCGCGCAAGCCCAGTTCGCGGAGCAGCTGCTCGAGCTGAACAGCGGCCGGCTGAGCCGGCTCGTCGCTCGGCCCAGCAGGGTCTGGGACGCGGCGCTGCCAGCTCTCGGCGGACGCTGGATGGTCGCCGTGGTCTTCTTGACGGCCTTGCTCAGCGTCGGCTCCTTCGCCGTCCATCGACCTCGGATCCAGGTACTGAACCTGACCGAGCACCCGCTGACCCTGGAAGTCGACGGCGAGGTCGTCGCGAACGTGCCCATCACCAGCCAGGAGTCCGCCGAAGCTGGGGCGCAGCTTCGCCTGCCGGCCGGTCGTCGGCATTTCCGCGCGCTGGCGGGTGACCAGATCGTGGCCGAGGCGGACCTGACCCTGCAGGGCGCTGCGCGCCACCTGTACGCCCCCGCCAGCCCCGAGCATTGCTTCTGGCTGGAGCGAATCAGCTACGGCCGGGGCAACGCAGCGGAGCCCATTCCCGGCCACGTGGAGCGCCTCCCCCTGGCCAGTCCTCTACGTTTCTGGGCTTTTTCGCGGCCGCCAGACATCTGGCTCGCGCCGCCTCCCGAGCCGCTGCTGGATGACGCCCGCTCCAGTGGGGGGGAGGTGACGGCGCTGCGTCAGGCGCGGTGCTCGGACGCCCCGGCGGGTGCTCGTCCATCGGGCTGAAAACCGGAAACGTCGGCCACGCGTTTGCAAAGCCGATCCGTTGATTATATTAGCGGCCCCGTGAGCGACGAGAACGAGAAGACCGAAGCCCCCGAAAGTGCTCCCGCAGAGGATGTGGTCGAGGCTCCCGCGGATGCGAACTCCGAAGCGCCCGTCGATCCGCTAGAGGCGGCGCAGGCCGAGGCCAAACGCCTGAAGGAGCAGCTACTCCGCACCGCCGCCGACTTCGACAACTTCCGCAAGCGGACCCGCAAGGAGCTGGTGGACGCCGAGCAGCGTGGAACCGACTCCTTGCTCAAGGAGCTGTTGCCCGTCTTCGACAACCTCGAGCGCGCCGCTCAGCACGCTGAGGCTGCGACCGAGGTGCAGTCACTCGCCGACGGCATCCGGATGGTGATGAAGCAGTTCACGGATACCCTCGGCCGCCTGAGCATCGAGCGCGTGGAGTCGGTCGGCAAGCCCTTCGATCCGAGCGTCCACGAGGCCATCCAGCAGATGCCGACCGACGAGCATCCTCCGGGCAGCGTCGCTGCGGAGGTTCAAGCGGGTTATCGCCAGGGCGAGCGCTTGATCCGGCCCGCCCTGGTCGTGGTGGCGAAGGCTCCCTGAGCACGAGTTCCGCGCTTTCCGCCTTGCCGTTCCTGCTGGTCGCTCGCGTTTCCAGGCGCTGGCTGGCGAGCGCGCGGTTTGGCGTGAGCGGCCAAGCGGCGCCCGCCCGGAACGAAAAACCTAGCCATATCCCTCCAGTCCGTCCGAGCGGGCAGGTATGCTCACGCGTCCCATGGGCAAGATCATCGGTATCGACTTAGGGACCACGAACTCGTGCGTCGCGGTCTTGGAAGGAGTGAGTGCGACGGGTGAACCCGAGGTCCGGGTGATCCCCAACGCCGATGGTGCACGCACGACGCCCTCCATCGTCGCCTTCACCGCCAGCGGCGAGCGACTCGTCGGTCAGGTTGCAAAGCGCCAGGCAACGACCAACCCGGAGAACACCATCTACGCGGTGAAGCGCCTGATGGGGCAGCCGTACGAGAGCGCGGACATGACGCGCCACCGCGAGATCGTCTCCTATGAGGTTGCCCGCCACGAGAACGGTGACGCCTGGGTGAAGGTACAGGGCAAGTCGATGTCCCCGCCCGAGGTGTCGAGCTTCGTGCTCACCGCGATGAAGCAAATCGCCGAGTCGTTCGTGGGGGAGCCCGTGGTCGAGGCCGTGATCACGGTGCCCGCGTATTTCGACGACGCCCAGCGTCAAGCGACCAAGGACGCCGGGCGCATCGCGGGGCTCGAGGTGAAGCGCATCATCAACGAGCCGACGGCCGCGGCGCTCGCGTATGGGCTCGACAAGACGGCCTCCGAGCGCATCGCCGTCTACGACCTCGGAGGCGGGACCTTCGACATCTCGATCCTCGAGATCTCCGGCGGCGTTTTCAACGTGAAGGCTACCGGCGGTGACACGCACCTCGGCGGCGAAGACTTCGACGTGCGCATCATCGACAAGCTCGCGGAGGAGTTCCTCAAGCAACACGACATCGACCTGCGCAAGGATCGCATGGCGCTCCAGCGCCTCAAGGAAGCCGCGGAGAAGGCCAAGCACGAGCTGTCGAGCTCGCTCTCGACGGAGATCAACATCCCCTTCATCGCGACCGGGCCCAGCGGTCCCATGCACCTCGAACGCACGCTCAAGCGCAGCGAACTCGAGATCATCACCTCGGATCTGGTCGAGCGCACGATCGACGCGTGCACCCGGGTACTGGGGGACGCGAAGCTGGCTCCGAGCCAGGTCGATCAGGTGGTGCTGGTCGGCGGCATGACCCGCATGCCCGCGGTGCAGCGAGCCGTCAAAGAGCTGTTCGGAAAGGACCCGCACAAGGGCGTGAACCCCGACGAGGTGGTCGCCGTCGGCGCAGCGGTGCAGGGCGCCGCCCTCGGAGGAGAGATCGACGAGGTGTTGCTGCTGGACGTCACCCCGCTCTCGATCGGCGTCGAGACCGGAGGGGGCATCTTCTACAAGCAGATCCCTCGCAACACCACGGTGCCCACGGAGAAGAGCGAGATCTTCACCACCAGCGTCGACAATCAGCCCTTCGTGCCCATTCACGTGCTGCAGGGTGAGCGTGAGATGGCCGCAGACAACCGCAGTCTGGCGCACTTCGAGCTCACCGGGATCCCTCCGGCGCCGCGCGGCGTGCCGAAGATCCAGGTCACCTTCGCCATCGACGCCAACGGCATCCTGAGCGTCGAGGCCAAGGACCTGGGCACCGGCAAGGCGCAGTCGCTGAACATCACCCCGACCAGCGGTCTCAGCCAGGACGAGGTCGACCGCCTGGTGAACGAGGGGGAGAAGTTCAAGGAGACGGATCAGCTGCGTCGTGACCTCGCCGAACTAAAAAACCAGGCGGAAACTCTGATCTACACCACGGAGCAGGCGATCGAAGGCTATGGGGACCTGCTCGACGCCGAGAAGGTCGCGTCGATGAAGGAAGACCTCGAGTTTCTCAAGGCGAGCCTCGAGAACGGGAGCGACATCGATACCGTCCGCGACGCCTATGCGAGGCTCGAGAACGCCACCTTCGAGATCGCTGAGGCCATGTACGGCGGCGAAGAGTCGTGAGCAACCTGGGTCCCTACGGTCGATACCAGCTGCTCGATCTGCTCGGACGCGGAAGCATCACGGAGGTCTTCAAGGCGAAGAGCTTCGGCGTAGAGGGCTTCGAGAAGACGTTGGTCATCAAGCGGGTGTTGCCGGAGCTCTCGGCGGAGGCGGACTTCGTCGGTCGCTTCGTGCGGGAGGCTCAGCTCTCCGTGCGCCTGAGCCACTCCGGCGTGGTTCAGGTCTTCGATCTCGGGCGCGTCGACGAGAGCGTGGGCACGAGCTTCTTCATGGCCACGGAGCTGGTGCAGGGGCTCGATCTACGCCGGCTGCTGGAGCGCCTCGAGCGCAGCGGAAAGCAGCTACCCGTCCCGCTCACGCTGTTCATCGTCAGCGAGCTGGCCAAGGCGCTGGACCACGCCCACCGTCGGCGAGACGAGCGTGGCAACCCGCTGCGGATTGTGCATGGTGACCTGAACCCAGGCAATGTGCTGCTCAGCTGGGAAGGCGAGGTCAAGCTCAGCGACTTCGGCATCGGGCGCGCGTTCTATTCCCTGGGGGAGCGCGCGAGCGAGGAGCTGCTGAACCAGAAGCTCGCCTACACCAGTCCAGAGCAGATCTGCGGCAACGACATCGACCCGCGCAGCGACCTGTTCAGCCTGGGTACGCTGGCCTACCGCCTGCTCACCGGGAAGCAGCCGTTCGCAGGCGCACGCCCGACACAGACGACCTCGAAAATCCTCGGGGAAAAACCTCTGGAGCCTGCGGAGCTGCGTTCGGACGTGTTGCCCCCGCTCTCGGCGCTCGTGATGCAGCTCTTGGAGCAGGACCCGGGCAAGCGCGGAGACAGTGCGGCGAAGGTCTACGAGCAGCTGCTCGAACAGCTGTATGCAGCCGGGGCGCGACAGGGTGCCCGCGAGCTCAGCGACTTGATCGAAGAGCTGAGCGAAGCCCCGTCATCTCCGGAGTTGCCCTCGGAGCCGCGCCTCGAGCTGCCCTCGGAGCCACGCCTCGCCCCCCCCCGTAGCGAGGCGGACGGCCCGGTTTCGTCCGGGCGCTTCCAGGGTGTCGCTCAGGTCCTGGAGACGACTCCGGAGCCGCCCGCGACGAGCGCGCGCCCGCTGGCCGAGCTCGCGGGACGGGAGGTCTCGGCGCTCGTCGTCAGATTTCCGCGCGGAGCTTCCAGCGACGAGACCAGCGAGCGCGCTCGGGAGGTCGTCGAGCGCTATGGTGCCCGTGTCTTGAGCTTCAGCGCCGACGAGCTGGCCTGCGTGTTCGGTCTCGACGAGTCGGATGGCCGGGACACCGAGCTCGCGGTGCGCTCCGGCCTGGTGCTGCTGCGTAGCCTCGGCGCGAGCGACGTCGAGCCGGGTGTTGGCATCCACGCAGGCCGGGTCGCCGGCTCTGGCGAGGTCGATCTAGCGGAGCCCGCAACCGCGAGCCTGATCGGCCAGGCGCGGGAGCTGTGCGCCTTGCTCGAGGGCAGCCTGATCATCAGCGATGCCGCGGCGAAGAGCGTGGGCAAGCTGTTCTCCCTGGAGTCCGCGCCCAGCGGCGGGCGCACGGCGTCGCGCGCATGGATCGTCGGCGAGCCGCGTTCTCCGCGCGAGGCCTACGGTCGCTTCGTGGGCCGACTCGACGAGCTCAAGCGTCTCGGCGGCGTGCTCGCCAGGGCCTCGCGGCGTCACTTGCAAGTGGTGGGTATCGTCGGCGAGCACGGCATCGGCAAGTCGCGGCTGGTGTACGAGATGGAGCGCCGCATCCAGCGCGGTGAGTTCAACATTCGCTGTCACCTCGCCGAGTGTGTTCCGAGCGGAAAGAGCCTGCCTTACTCGGCGATCGTGGCCATGCTGCGTTCGCTGTGCGGCGTGCGCGAGGGAGACTCTCCGGAGCGCATCGCCGCGGTCGAGCCGCGCCTGCGAGCGCTCGGCCTCCACGACGAAGAGGTGGAGGTCGTTCTCACCGAGCTGGGGCTCACCCGGGGAGATCGCGCCGCTTCCGCCGGAGTGCTGAAGAACGCCGTCGCAGGCATGTTGGACGGCCTGGCGAAGGACCAGCTACACGTCTTCTCGTGGGACAACGCGCAGGACATCGACGCGCCCAGCGTCGAGCTACTGAGCCGCGTCGCGGAGCGCCTGGAGCGTGCCCGGCTGATCCTCCTGTTCGCCGCGCGCAGCGGTGAGGCGGCGCATTTCCGTGAGCTCCCCGGCTATCAGGAGGTGCAGCTCGGCACGCTGGACGAGGATGACGTGTACCGCCTGGTGTGCGTGCGGCTGGGGGTGAGGGAAGTGCCGGAAGCGCTGTTTCAGTTCGTGCACGAGCGCTGTGCAGGGCACCCGATGTTCGTCGAAGAGCTGCTCCGTGAGGCTCAGGAGGCAGGCGCCATCGTCGTCGAGGACAAGCAGATCACGCGGCTCGACCTGGGCGGCGTGCTGAGCGTGCCTCGCCCCCTGCGCTCGCTGCTCGGCGACCGCATTCGACGGCTCGACGATCCGGAGCGAGATCTGATGATCGCGACGGCGATCGTTGGTTCCCCCGCGGATACGTCGGTGCTGGGAGCGATGCTCGATTGCAGCCTCGGGCACCTGAACTTGCTGGCGGAGCGACTCGAGGCTGCCAAGCTGATGCTGCGGGACGGCCCAGTGGCGCTCTCCTTCCCATCGCCGCTGCTCGCCGAAGTGATCATCGCGAGCCTGGAGGACGAGCAGCTGATCGAGCTGCATCACGGCGCCGCCAATGCCTACCAGATGATCCTGGGGGAGCGCACCGAGCAGGAAGCAGGTCGCATCGCCTTCCACCTCGCGGCCGCTGGAGAGCTGGATCGCGCGGCGGGTTTCTACGCCACCAGCGGCATGTACCAGCTGAACGCCAGGCGCCTGGAGTACGCCGTGGGCGACCTCGCCCGCGCCCTGGACCTGGCCGACTGGGACGCACGGGGGGGCGAACAACTCGCGGAGTGGGTGCGCGCGCTGTCTCGTGCGATGCGTCACGTGCGCTCCGGCGAGGGCTTGCCTGAGCTCGTGCAGCGCCTGGCCGCAAGGCTCGAGCAAGACTCCGCGATGTCGGCCGCCCTGCGCCTCGGCGCCAGCGTCGACCTGGCGCTGAGCTTGGGGGCGCTGCATCGCTACAAGGAGGCGCGACAGCTGCTGAGCCGCGCCGCCCAGATGGCGCAGCAAGCGTCTCTTGGTGGCTCCGAGCTGAGGGGGCTGCTCGCGGCGGAGGCGGAGGTGTGCTTCCATCAGGGTGACTTCCGTGCGGCAATGTCTGCCATCGACCAGGCGAAGCAGCTGACGGGGGGAGACGACTTCGAGCGTCACCGCATGGAGCTCTCGGCGGCCCAGGCGCTGGCTGGCGCCGGTGAGCTGGACGCAGCTCAGCGAGCCCTGGATGCGGCGATTCAGATCCTGCCCGCGGAGGACGATCCGGTGCTGTTGTGCGAGCGCGCCAAGGTGCGCGCGCTGATCCGCGCGTTTCAGCGGGACTGGGGTGGCTCGGCGCTCGCCGCGGAGCAAGCCGCGGAGCTGGGACGGGAAGCCGGGCTCAGCCACGAGGTCGCGGTGAACCTGCACAACCAGGGGGACTCCCTGATGCGCCTCGGCGAGCTACCGCGAGCCTACGCAGCGCTGCAGAAGTCCCTCGAGGTGGCGGAGGTGATCGGCTCGGATCGTATGGTCAACCTGAACCGCATCATGCTGGCGTACCTGGACGCGGCGAACGGCTCCACGGTGGCGCGCCGGGTGCTCGGGGAGCGACTTGCTGCGGCAGAGGCGCAACGCTGGACCTGGGACGCCATCACTGGGCGCTATCTGCTGGGGAAGCTGCTGGCGGAACAAGGGGACGCGCTGGGGGCGCGGCGTGAGCTGACCCTCGCCAGGCGCCTGGCCGAGGACTCGAAGAACCGCCTGCTCAGCGAGGACTGCCGGATGCAGCTCGAGGCCCTCGAAGGGACTCGCGGCTAGAGGCCCAGCGAGTGGAGCGGGGTTGAAGCTGGTGCAGCGCGAAGCGGACGAGAAATCGACCGCCTCCGCGCCCACCGCCAGGCGTGCTGGCTGCGTGGGCGCGGGGCGTCTGCTGTCACGCGGATTTCGCCGGAGCCGGTCCGACGACACAGGCCAATTCAACCTTGGCTACCGTGGGCCCCCTGTCCTCTTCTGTCCAGATCGAGACGAGGGTGCCTCCACTGGGATACGTGGTGTCCACTCG
>JAGQIY010000573.1 GCA_020430865.1 Myxococcales bacterium | reverse complement strand
TGGTCGAGGCTGACGCCGGCGGGGACACTGACCGTATCGAAGCTCTCTGGCGGGTCGGGCTTGACGTCCTCGATGCCGAACACCCTCTTGTTGTTCATCACGATGGCGATGGCAGCGATCTTCGGGACGTAGAGGGTCGTCTCCCAGGGGATCCCCGCCTCGTAGCGCGACAGCTCCCAGTAGTCGTTCGTGTTGTACTTGCGGATGGCCCTGGAGAGCCCGCCGTGGCCCATGTTGTAGGCAGCCATCGCGAGCTCCCAGTTGCCGAAGCGGCGGTGCAGGTCCGAGAGGTACTTGAGCGCTGCCTCCGTGGCGCGCTGGGGGTCGAGGCGCTCGTCGACCCAGCGGTCGACGGTCAAGCCGTAAATCCTCCCGGAATCAGGGATGAACTGCCAGAGGCCCGCAGCGCCGGCGCTCGAGTAGATGGTCGGGTTGTGACCGCTCTCGATCAGCGAGAGCCACACCAGGTCGGTGGGCATGCCCGCCTTGGCGAGCTCCGCCTGAATCGCTGGCGCGAAGCGCCCGGCCTTCTTGGCCCACACGCGGGCGATCGCCTGGCCCCTACGATTGCTCTTGTAGAACTCGAGGTACTTCACCACACGCGGGTCCAGGCGCACGTCGAAGTTCGGCATCGTGAGCTGGCGAAGCCAGGCTGCGCGCTTCGACTTCTCGTCCTGTTTTGGTGCGCTCAGCCCTGCCTGGGGTGGCAGTCCGCTGCCACCGGCGCGTGGTGCGGTCTTCTGCGGCAGTCCCCAGGTCCAGCCGGGGGTCGCACCCACGAGGGGCCGCGGAAACAAGACGCGATCCGCGTCGACCAGCGCCCGGATCTCGTCGTCGTCGATCTCCGCCTCCTCGTCGTCGACGGGTCCCTCGGCGATGGCACGACGCACCGCGGGGTTCGCCTCGCCGCGCGCCGCGTCCTCGGGGAGCTTCGGGTTCGGCTTTCGCGGCGCAGGGCCCCGCTGATGGGTCCTCGCCACGCGGTCTTCAGCCTCGGGCTTCGAACTCTCCTTGGCGTCGGGCTTCGCGTCGGGCTTGGCGGGCTTCGCGTCGCTCTTCGCCGAGGCGGCCGACTTCGCGTCGCCCTCGATGCGGCGCTGACCGGCCCCGGCGCCAGGACCAGGCTCCTTCGCCTCGTTCTTGCCGTCGGACTCGGTCTTGGCGGGAGTATCCCCGGGCTTGTCGTCGCCGGCCCAGGCGGGGCTCGAGAGCAGACCACTCAGCAGGCTCACTGCGCTGATCAGTCCTCCACGCTGCAAGCGGCGCTTGAGTGAGATCCCGGGGCGGGCGTCGGGCGCAATGGGGGCGTGAACGGGGCGCATCGCGAGCAGTCGTAACGGCCTCGGACGAATGGGTCAAACGAGCGCCATGGAACGCCAGGTTCTTGATCCAAAGCCCGAAAATCTGGCAGGCCCGCAGCATGTTCAGTGGCGGGTCGCGAGGGGCACCTGGCGCGTCTCACCCCCAAACCCGCCGACGGATGCTCGGCCAGCGCCTTGACCCGCGTACGGATGCCGTCGCCCCGCTCCAGAAAGCGCGGATCGGGTTCCCGTGACAGCACGCCTTGGGGCATGCTCCCGGCGCCATGACCGTACGCATCGAAAAAGACACGATGGGCGACGTCGAGGTGCCCGCAGACAAGCTCTGGGGCGCACAGACGCAGCGCAGCCTGACCAACTTCAAGATCTCCGGCGAGCGTATGCCGCTGGAGCTCGTGCGCGCGCTGGCGCAGGTGAAGAAAGCCGCCGCGCTGGTCAATCAGGATCTGGGCACCGTGGACGAGAAGCTCGCGGGCGCCATCGTGAAGGCCGCCGAAGAAGTCATCGCTGGCAAGCACGACGGGGAGTTCCCGCTGGTGGTGTGGCAGACGGGAAGCGGCACTCAGTCCAACATGAACATGAACGAGGTGCTGGCGAACCGCGGCAGCGAGCTCCTCGGGGGCCAGCGCGGGATGGAGCGCCTGATTCATCCCAACGACCACGTGAACCGCGGACAGTCGTCGAACGACGTCTTTCCATCGGCGATGGCGGTCGCCGCCACGGAGGCCGTGCGAAACCACGTGCTGCCTTCGTTGAAGCGGCTCCGCGATTGCCTCGCGGAAAAATCAAGGGCGTTCGACGACGTGGTCAAGATCGGCCGTACGCACCTGCAGGACGCGACCCCGCTGACCTTGGGCCAGGAGATCAGCGGCTGGGTGGCGCAGCTGGACCACGGCATCAAGCACCTGGAGAGCGCCGTCCCACATCTGTGTGAGCTGGCGCTCGGCGGTACGGCCGTCGGCACCGGCCTGAACGCGCACCCGGAGTACGCGACGCGTGTCGCTGCGAAGCTCAGCGAGCTCACGGGTCACCCCATCGTGACCGCGCCCAACAAGTTCGAGTCCCTGGCTGCGAACGACGCGCTGGTGTTCGCGCACGGCGCGCTGAAGACGCTCGCAGCAAGCCTGACGAAGATCGCCAACGACGTGCGCTGGCTCGCGTCGGGGCCACGCTCGGGCATCGGTGAGATCCTGATCCCGGAGAACGAGCCGGGCAGCTCCATCATGCCTGGCAAGGTGAACCCCACCCAGTGCGAGGCCATGACCATGCTCTGCGCCCAGGTGATGGGGAACGACGTGGCCATCAACATCGGCGGCCAGAGCGGCAACTTCGAGCTGAACGTGTTCAAGCCAGTGATCGCGCACAACTTCCTGATGAGCTGCCGCTTGATTGGCGACGGTTGCGACAGCTTCCGCGAGAACTGCGCGGTCGGCATCGAACCGAACCGTGAGCGCATCAAGGAGCACGTCGGCAACTCGCTGATGCTGGTCACGGCGCTGAACCCGCACATCGGCTACGACAAGGCGGCAAAGATCGCCAAGACCGCCCACAAGGAGGGCACGACGCTCAAGGCCGCCGCGGTCAAGCTCGGCTTCCTCACGGAAGAAGATTTCGACAAGTGGGTGCGCCCGGAGGACATGACCGGGCCCAAGGCCTGAGGCCGGGTCGAAGGCGAGATCGTTCGCGACACGCGGCCTGGAAGCAGGCGCCGACGCTTCACTCGGAGCCTACTTCTTGCCAGCCTCCAGCAGCATGTACATCGCCCTCCCACCTCGATAGACCAAGAGCAGCGCCTTGGTGCCTGGCGCGTGCTTGCTCAAGGCGCGTTCGAAATCACCCACGGACTTGATCGGTTGCTTGTCGACGCTGGCGACGACGTCTCCTCGCTGGATCCCGGACAGCTCCGCGGTGCTGCCGCTCTCGACGGACTTGACGATCACGCCGCCCTTCAGGGTGTCCGGAAGGTGGAGTCGACTCCTGAGCTCCGGCGTCAGATCGTCGACCTTGACACCTCCCAGGTTGGAAGGCGCCGTACGGCGCGACTTGCCTCGTGGGCCCTTGGCTTTGGCTTCACCGAGCTTCACCTCGAGAGTCAGCGCCTGCTTGCCCCGCAACACGCCGAGCTTCACCGACTTGCCCGCGCCGGCTGCAGCAATGGCGTTCCGCAGCGCACCGGTGGTGTCGACCTGCCTGCCGTCCACCGACTGGATCACGTCGCCCTGCTGAATACCCGCCTGAGCGCCTGGCCCGGTCTTTTCCATGTCGGAAACCACGACGCCGTGGGTCGCGGCGACGCCGAGCGCACGCGCCAGCTCGGCGTCCAGGTCCTGAATCACCACTCCGAGCCAGCCGCGGCGCACCTCACCGTACTCGATCAGGCTGTGCAGGATCTTGGACGCCATCGAACTCGGGATGGCGAACCCGATGCCCACGTTGCCTCCGCCTCGCGCCAGGATCGCGGTGTTGATACCGACCAGGTTGCCCTCCATGTCGATCAAGGCGCCTCCGGAGTTGCCGGGGTTGATGGCGGCGTCCGTCTGGATGAAGTCTTCGTAGTCGACGATGCCCATGTTCGAGCGGCCCTTGGCAGAGACGATGCCCATGGTCACCGTCTGCCCGACCCCAAACGGATTCCCCACGGCAAGAACGATGTCCCCAAGGCGCAGGCGCGCAGAGCTCCCGAACGCCAGCGCTTGCAGCGCGCTGGTGTCCCCCGCGAGCTTCAGCACCGCGAGGTCGCTCTGGGGATCACTACCCAGCACGGTCGCGTTCAGGCGCTCCCCGGAGGCCGTACGCACCAGGATGCGATCGGCGTCGGCGATCACGTGGTGATTCGTGAGCACCAGCTTCTCACCTGGTGCGCCGGGGTCCGTGACGATCACCCCTGAGCCGAGGCCGTACTCGTTGCGGCGCTTCGGCGGGTCTCCGTCGGGAAAGAAGCGTCGGAAGAACGGATCCCCGAAGGGCGTCCCCTCGAACTCCACCTTGCGCCCGATCTTCGTGGCGCTGATGTTCACGACGCTGGGCGTGACGCGTTCGGCGATGTCAGCGATGTTCGCCGGTGACCCTACCTGGGACAGAGCGGGGTGCGGGAGCACGGTGAGCGGTGCCTGAGGCTGACTCTGACTCGGTTGCTGGGGGTGAGACGCATCAGGTGCCTGCGCGACTGGCGCTCCCCCAGCGCAGCCCCCGAGCGGCGCGCTCAGCACGAGCGCCAACATGAGCGCCGACAGCGCTCCCGGCTTGCCACGCAGCAAGCTGCCGCGGCTAAGCGCCGCTCGTCGTGCGTCATCCAGGAGACGCGACTCGAATACCTCCATGATCCCTCCGTGACTGGATCGTCTGACGTTGCGAGCCCCGACTTCATTGGGCTGGTCCGTGAGAACGACCAGCCCGCGGAACGTCCACGCTCTGCCCCGTGCTCGGTTCGGGGACGTCTGCTGGCAACGCGCGATGCCCGGAGTTTATTCGCTGACTCAGCTGCCCAGCTCGGCCAGCCAGTCCGCGATCGCGGGCAGTGGCATCACCTCGTTCACCACTCCCGCGCGCACAGCCGAGCCTGGCATCCCGTAGACGACCGCTGTCTCCTCGCTCTCGGCGATCACGCGACCGCCAACCGCACGTATCGCCTTCGCCCCCTCGACGCCGTCGTCCCCCATGCCGGTCAGGATGACACCGACGCATCGCGAACCCGCGACCTTCGCCGCGGACGCCAGCAGGCGATCGGCGCTCGGGACGTAGCGGTCCGAGCTATCGGGAAAGCGCACACGCAGCCGCACCGAGCTCATCACGCCTTCGCTCTCGACCTGCATCACCTTGCGCCCTGGACACACGAACGCGGTCTGTTCGCTGACTACGTCCAGGTCCTGAGCCTCCGTGACCTGAAGATGACAGCGTCGGTTGAGGCGCTCGGCAAACGTTCGCGTGAACTTCTCCGGCATGTGCTGCGCCACGAGCACCGAGATACTGCGCTTCGGGGGCAGACGTCCGAATATCTCCATCAGGGCAGTCGGCCCTCCAGTCGACGAAGCGATGGCCACCAGGTGCCGCGGCGGGATCTTGGGCGCCTCGGTGCGCTTGACGTCGACGCGGTGACTCGAGACCGTCTCCAGCATGCGCCGCGCAGCGAAGGCCTCCGGGCGCAGCGCGCGCACCATGAGCACCTTCTGCAGCAACAGATCACGCACGCCCAGCATCTCGACGTCAACGTGGCGATCCGGCTTGGGGATGAAGTCGAGCGCCCCCAGCTCGAGCGCGCGGAAGACGTTTTCCTTCTGGGAATAGCTCGAGACGACGATCACCGGCGTGGGCATCTTGCTCATCAGGATGCGCAAGAAGGTGAAGCCATCCATCTTCGGCATCTCTAGATCGAGCGTGATGACGTTGGGCTTCAGCGCCCCCACCAGCCGCAAGGCCTCCTCGCCGTCCGCTGCGGTGCCCACGACCTTGACCTCGGGCGTGCCCGCCAGCGCCTGAGCGATGCTTCGACGGTTGAACGCCGAGTCGTCGACGATCAGTACTTTGATCGGCTCCACCATCAGCCGCGTCTCCCCCCCGCGCCGACTGGACGCCGGTACACCAGGTCCTCCGTCAGGTGCACCAGCTCGAAGGCGGTCGACACGTTGAGCAGAGACTCCGAGTGACCCAGCATCAGGTACCCCCCAGGGAACAACCGATCGTACAACATATCAATCACCCGGCGGCGCGACTGCACGTCGAAGTAGATCAACACGTTGCGACAGAAGATGGCGTCCACGCGTCCGACGATCGGCGCCGTACTTGCGTCAAGCAGGTTCAGCTGACCGAAATGGCATTTGCGCCGGATCTCGTCGTTGACCTGGTAGGAGCGTCCGCCACGATCGCCCCCGGGCACTTCCGTGAAGAACGCGTCTCGCACGTCGTCGGGTGTCGCCCGGAAGGATGCTCCGCGGTAGATGCCGGTGCGTGCGCGCGCCACGCTGCGGCGCGACAGGTCGCTGCCGATGACCCGCACGTCCCAGCCATCGAAGAGCCCACTCTGCTCGATCAGGATCGCGATCGAGTACACCTCCTCCCCAGTCGAACAGCCGGCGCTCCACACCGATAGCCGGCGCTTGTTGCGATTCGCCTCCCACAACCTGGGCAGCAGCTCGTCGCGGAAGGCGCGGAGCTGGTACTCCTGCCGAAACAGGTAAGTCTCCTTCGTGGTCAGCAGCTCGATGGCCTCTTCGACCTCCGAGCGGCCACGCAGGTTGAAGCGGAGATACTTGTAGTACTCGTCGAATCCACTCAGATCGAGCGCTTCCACGCGCTCGCTCAGGCGTCGCTCGAACAGATAGGCGGCGTCATCGTCGAAGTGCAGCCCGGCGTACTCATTGAACGCGTCACGCAGCAGCCGAAACTCGTCCGGACGGATGCGCCAAGGGCTACCGAAGTCGTCGCGAATTCGCTTCACGAGTCCTTCCGGGTGGCGGCCCCTGGCGGTGGCGTGGTGGTGCGTCGACCGGAGGCGGACTCCAGCGCCATCAAGGCGCGCTGCACGGCTTCTCGAACCAGCGGCTCGGACTCCGTGACGAGCCGCGCCTTGAGTAGCTCCAGGGTGCTCGCTCCGCCGGTCCGCCCGAGCAGATCTGCTGCGAGTCGACGTACGTCCCAGGCCTCGTGGTCCAGACAGGCGCCGAGGTGCGTCACCACGCGAGGATCCCGCTGCTCGGCCAGCACTCGAACCGCAGCCTTGACTACTTCGGGATCCGGATGGCTGAGCGAGTCGATCAACGCCTCGATCGCGCGGCCCTCCTGCCCAGGTCCGCTGAGGCTGAGTCGACCAAGCGCCTCGACGGCAGACACCGCCGCCATCGCGGCCCCAGAGCGCGCGAGCGGCTTGAGCACCTCGAGAGCGCGCGGGTCAGCCGTATCCCCAAGGGAATGCAGCGCAGCAGCCACCAGGATGTCGTCCCCGGACTTCTCGATGAGCTGTAGCAGACGCTCGACGCCAGCAGGGCTACCGTCCGGGCGGCGAATCCTGCCAAGCCCACGCACCGCCGCGAGCTGCACGTCGCGCTCTTCGTCGGTGAGCGCGAACACCACGATCTCCACGCCGCGCTCGCTAGGGATCCGACACAGCGCGTCCACCGCCGCTCGCCGTACGGCCATCGACGAGTTGTTCAACGAGTCCGAGAGGTAGTTCAAGTCCTCCTCGAGCCCACCAAGCACCTCGCCACCGAGACTCGCGATCAGCGTCGCGACGAGCAGCCCGCCGTCAGGCTCGGCAGCATGCTGCCTTGCCAATTTCCGCGCGGCTTCAGGAAAGCTCGCGGCGGAAGTGTTCAGGCTCTGGGCTGCAGCCGCGCGGAGCCCAGGGGGTACGTCAGTACGGAGCCAGCGCGACGCGGGCTCGAGGGCGCGCTCGTCGTTGATCTCGGAGAGGGCCAGCAGCGAAGCCTTGACGATGGCCGGCTCACCCGACTCGAGCCCCTGGAGCACCACGTCGGTCCCGCGCCGGTTGTCGTTGCTCCTGGTCGTGGCAAGCAGGCGACCGAGCAGCGTGATGGCAGCGATGCGCGAGGTCCTGGGGCCATCGGCCGCCAGCTGAACCAGGGGCGCTACGGCGTCGGCACCGATCATCAGCAAGGCCTGCTCGG
>JAGQIY010000572.1 GCA_020430865.1 Myxococcales bacterium | reverse complement strand
GCCTGCGTGCAAATCCACGGCGGCAACGGCTACGCGGAAGAATACGTCGCGTCACGCATCTTGGTCGACGCCCGCGTACTGTCGATCTTCGAAGGCGCCAACGAGATCCAAGCGCACGTGATCGCCCGGCGGTTGCTGGAACAGGTCTGAGTCCGCGTCGGCTCCGCATGTGACCACCTGTGACTACAGCCGCCCTGGCTGCGGCGGCGGGCGCCATTGTCTCGGGCACGCCGGGATTGTTGGCCTCCCCCGCCATGACCGCCACTACACTGCCTCGCAATGGCTCAGTGGATGGTGCGCTGTGAGGGCTCTGATCCCATCGGACCGGTGAGCACCGAGCTGTTGCTTCGCGGAATCGCTCAGGGCCGCGTGCCAGTGGAGAGCGAGGTGCAGCAGCTCGGCACCCGCGAGTGGCAGATCCTCGAGTTCGTGGACGCGTTCGCTGACGCCATCCAGTCCGACGAGGCGATGACGCGCCTCGCCGAGTCGCCGCTGGACGACGCGGACATCCTCGCCTACGCCGACGCCGAGGAGGCGTTCACGCGCCTGGTGATGCCGGGTGCGGTGTCCAGCGGCAGGCAGCCTCCCCCACCTCCCCCGAATCCCGCTCGACGTAGTTCCGCGCGGTTTCCAGCTGACGCCACCCGCTCGGGAGCCGCAGGCGCGACCTACGACGAGGACGACGACGTCGCAACCCGGGTGGTGTCGTCCCCGCTCAGCGACGGCGGGCCACCGTCGATCCCCGCCGCCGCGCTCTCGCGGCCGTCCCCGCCAGAGCAGACACTCGACACCGGACCGCCAGCCTTCGTGGTCCAGAACACGCCGCAGACAGCTTCGCAGCAGCCGGTGTCACAGCCGACACGGCACGCGCCCAGGGCCTCCGGGGCGGGCTTGGCGACCGGACTGCTGGCTCTGCTCGTGTTGGTGCTGGCCGGTTGTCTCGGGGTGCTGCTCTGGCTGCTATCCCGGAAGTAGCCCCCGCGGTTGACCCCAGCCGCCCCGGCCAGCACAACGCTGCCATGCGCTGGCAGTTCTGGATCGATCGCGGCGGTACCTTCACGGATTGCCTCGGGCGCGCCCCGGACGGCCGACTCGAGGTGGCCAAGGTCCTGAGCTCGGATCGCGCGCCGCTGCTTGGCATCCGTCAGCTGCAAGGGCTGGCGGAGGATGCGGCGATCCCGCCGTGCGACGTGCGCATGGGCACTACCGTGGCAACCAACGCGCTGCTCGAGCGCCGCGGCGCAGCGATGGGTCTGATCATCACTCGAGGCTTCGCAGACGCGCTCCGCATCGGCACCCAAGCGCGTCCCGACATCTTCGCACTGAATATCGAGCGACCAGACGTGCTGTACCGGGAGGTCTACGAGGTCGACGCTCGACTCGATCCCCACGGCAACATCCTCAGCGCTCCGTCAGCGCCTGAACTGGCCGACACGCTCGAGGCGTGGCGCGCCAGCGGGATCCGCAGCGTCGCCGTCGTCGTGCTCCACTCCTACGTCAACCCCAGCCTGGAGCTCCAGATCGCCGACCTCGCCCGAGCTCTGGGCTTCGATGACGTCTATCCCTCGCACCAAATCGCGCGCGAGCTCGGCCTCACGGCGCGTGGCGACACGGCCACGCTCGACGCCTATTTGACGCCGCTCCTGAGGGACTACCTGCGCGCGCTCGAGACCGAGCTCCCGGGCAGCAGCCTGCGCCTGATGCAGTCGAGCGGCGCGCTGACGGACGCTCATGGGTTCCGCGGTCCCGACGCGATCCTCTCGGGCCCGGCCGGCGGCGTGGTCGCGTACGCGGCGATCGCCAGGCGCCACGACGCGCTGCCCGCGATCGGCTTCGACATGGGAGGCACCTCCACCGACGTCTCGCGTTACATGCACGATCTCCCCCTAATTTTCTCCACGGAAACTGCCGGCGTCCGCCTCCGCGCCCCGAGCCTGGACATTCACACCGTCGCAGCGGGTGGTGGCTCGATCTGCCAGTGGCGCGACGGTCGCTTCCAGGTCGGCCCCGAGAGCGCAGGCGCGGACCCTGGACCCCTGTGTTACGGAAAGCCGGACGCGACGCAGCTCAGCATCACCGACATCAACCTCGTGCTGGGCAGACTGAGCGATGTGCGCTTCCCGTTCGAGCTCGACGTCACGCGCGCCGAACGGGCCCTCGACGAGCTGGCCTGTCAGCTCCAAATGTCGGCCGACGAGGTGGCCACCGGGTTCTTTCGTGTCGCAACTCACAACATGGCGGCTGCGATCCGAAAGGTGTCCGTGGCGCGCGGCTACGACGTCCGAGAACACAGCCTGGTCGTGTTCGGCGGCGCGGGTGGACAGCACGCCTGCGCACTGGCACGTGAACTCGGGATCCGACGCATCCTGATTCATCCCTTGAGCGGCGTGCTCAGCGCCTATGGCATGGGGCTGGCGGATGTAGGCAGTCACCGCGCCCGGGACGCGGGCCGAGTCGAGCTGTCTGCCGCTGCTCTCCGTGACCTCGAGCCGACGCTGACCGAACTCGAAGCGGAGGCGCGTCGCGAGCTCGCCCGCACGCCAAATCCAGAAGGACATCCGGTCGAGGTGCGGCGCTTCCTCGACCTTGGCTACGTGGGCTCCGAGACCTTCATCACCTTGGAGCATGAGTCCAATCCCGAAGGAGAGCCGGCGAGGGATCTGAAGACAGCGTTCGAGCGGGACCACTTACGCTTGTTCGGTTACCTCCGGGAAGCGAGGGGCGTGGTGGTGGCACAGGCCCGCGTGCGCGCGCGGGTGCTGACGAGCCACCCCGAGATCCAGCTCGAGGGACAACCCCCCGCGAACGACCGAGAGCTGCGCAGTCGCGTCTGGTTCGGTGACGCCGCGGGCACGACAGATGGTTGGGTCGCCGACGTCCCGGTGCTCTGGCGCGAACAGCTGAGCGAGCGAACGACTGGGCCAGCGTTGATCCTGGACGCGACAGGGTGCGTCGTGCTGGATCCCGGTTTCGAGCTCAGCGTGCTCGACGACGGTAGTTTGGATCTGCGCGCGGTCCGGGCGACAGTGGACAAGCCGAACAGCGCGCCCGAGGATCGCGATCCGGTGCGCCTCGAGATCTTCGGCAACCACTTCATGTCCATCGCCGAGCAGATGGGGCACGTCCTCGAGCGCACCGCGCTCTCGACCAACATCCGCGAGCGCCTCGACTTCTCTTGCGCGGTATTCGATCCCCACGGCAACATAGTCGCGAACGCTCCGCACATCCCCGTCCACCTCGGCGCCATGGGCGAGTCCGTGAGGGCCACTCTGCTCGCCCACCCGGAGATGGAACCAGGCAGCGTCTTCGTCACCAACGATCCGGCTGGTGGTGGGTCGCACTTACCCGACGTCACGGTGGTCAGCCCGGTCTTCATCGCAGACCGTCTGGAGTTCTTCGTGGCCAGTCGTGGTCACCACTCCGACATCGGAGGAATCACGCCTGGCTCCATGCCCCCCTTTTCCCGCTGCCTCGCGGAAGAGGGTGTCGTGCTGCGATGCCTGCCCCTGGTGCGCGCTGGTGAGCTGCTCGAGGACGACCTGCTAGCCGCGCTGACCAGCGGCCCGCACCCAGCCCGCGCCCCGAACGACAACCTCGCTGATCTGCTGGCGCAGGTAGCCGCGAACGCGAAGGGCGCCGCGCTACTGGAAGAGCTATGCGACGCGCAAGGCGTTGGCGTCGTGCGCGCTTACATGAAGCACATTCAAGACAACGCCGCCGAGCTCGTGCGCGCCCGCCTGCTGCAGATCCCTGACGGAGACTTCCGGTTCACCGATCGGCTCGACGACGGAGCGCGCATCCAGGTCGCGTTGCGGATACGTAGAGGCGAGCTCGAGATCGACTTCAGCGGCACCTCCCCCGCCGTTCCGACGAACCTCAACGCTCCCCGGGCCGTGACCATCGCCGCGGTGCTCTACGTGCTACGCGCGCTGGTCGGTCACCCCATCCCCCTGAACGCCGGCTGTCTGCGCGGAGTGCGCATCACGCTCCCCGCTGGCAGCCTGCTGGATCCCCCCGCGGACGCGGCAGTGGCAGGCGGCAACGTCGAGACGTCACAGCGGGTGGTGGATGTCCTGCTCGGCGCGCTCGGCGTGGTGGCCGCCAGCCAGGGCACCATGAACAACCTCACATTCGGCGACGACAGCTTTGGCTACTACGAGACGATCGCCGGTGGCGCGGGGGCGGGCGCCAGCTTCCCGGGGGCGAGCGGCGTACACACGCACATGACGAACACCCGGATCACCGATCCGGAGGTCCTCGAACATCGCTTCCCGGTGCGGCTGCTGCAGTTCGCGCTCCG
>JAGQIY010000571.1 GCA_020430865.1 Myxococcales bacterium | reverse complement strand
GCACGGTGGGAGAATCGGAGAGCCAGCCAAGCCCACCCCGTGTTGTGCACGCCCTCAGCAAGCAATGCGAGCGCCGCGAGCGCGCCGCCACTTCAAGCAGCGCAGCCATGCGAGCGCCGCGAGCGCGCCGTCACTTCAAGCAGCGCAGCCATGCGAGCACCGCGAACGCGCCCCGCCGTCAGCGCCGACTGAAAGTGTCAACGATGTCGTGGCACAGCGGCCGCCACACGCCCTCGCACTCCCACACGCCCTCGCACTCCCACACGCCCTCGCTCGATCTCTACCTCGATCTCTATCTCCCGCCCCCGCACGAACTCACTCACTCTGTTCGGCGTAAACCTCTTTGAGAATCTCCGCCACCGCCTCGAACAGTTCCTCGGGGATCTGCTCCCCGACCTCCAGCTCCACCAGCGCTCGCGCCACGGGGATGTCCCGGACGACGGGCACGCCGTAAGCGCGCGCGGCGTCGATCATCAACTTGGCCATCTCCCCGCGCCCGCTGGCCACCACCTCGGGCGCGTCGTGCTCCTCGTCCTCGTAGCGTAGCGCGACGGCGACGTGGGTCGGGTTCACGACGACCACTGTCGCTTTCCGTACGGCATTGAGCGCGTCGCCTCGCAGGGCTTCTGCATGGGCGCGGCGGCGCGCAGCCTTGATCTCGGGATCACCCTCGGACTCCTTGTGCTCGCGCTTGACCTCGTCCTTGGTCATGCGGAGGCGCTTCATCCAGGCGCGCCGAGTGATCAGGATGTCGACGCCAGCCAGCGCCAGGCCAACGCCAGCGGCGATCCAGGCCAGGTGCCGCGATAGATCGCCGGCGACCGCCGCCGCGCGAGGCGCTTCGCCGATGGTCGCGGCGAGGCTCGGTAGCTCGGCCTTCAGCTCGCGCACCGTGAGCCAGCCGAGCACCAGCGCGGTGATCAGCGCCCGGGTGAGACTGAACAGCCGCTGGGTGTTGAACACGTTCTTGAGGCCGCTCAGGGGGTTCAGCCTGGAGAGATCCGGGGCGAGCCGCTTCGGCGTGATGAGCCCACCCGTCTGCACCGCGCCCACCGCGACCGCCGCGAGGGCGCCCGTCGCCACGAGGGGCAAGCTCAGCGCCAGCACCTGCCAGGCGGCGACCTCGGGCTCGGGCGAGGCGCCATTCAGCACCGCGATCAGGGTCTGCGAGCTCTCGTTGAGCAGCCGCGCCAGCGCGCCGGGAGCGATGGCCAGCACGGCGCAGAACACCGCGGCCTGACCCAGGGCGGCGGACACCGGGCTGTCGCCGTCTTGACGAGCCTTTTTCAGCCGTCTTGGAGTCGGATCCTCGGTCTTCTCGCTCACCGGCGTCGAGGTTAGCCGGGGCGACTCGCGGCGCGCAAGGCTCTGGGGTTCCGGGGCCGGGCATGGGCCGGTTTCGACGGACGGCTGGCTCGGTTGCGGCTTATCTCGACTTACCCCGCTTTGATGCCGTGAGGAAGCGGATCTCGGGGCGAGGAGGCGCGCCTCACCCCCGAAACCCGGAAATCGGTGAACCGAAGCGCCGGAGCTAGAAGGGGAAGCTCCAGCCGCTGCGGTAGGCGTTGGCGGTCTGCTGGATGATCGGAGTGCGGATCTGCGGCGGCGGGTGGCTGCGCTCGAAGCCGAACAGCACGTCGATGGGGCTCATCTGGTCCATTCCGGAGAAGAAGCGCATGGTCAAGAGGCCCCCGGCCTCGGTCCAGTGATAGTCGGCGCGGCGCTTGCCAGCGGTCAGCACGTTCTTCGTGCCCTCCACGTCGGCGGCGATCTCGTTGGGCTGGTTGAACAGCGGCACGGCGCCGGACAGCACGCGACCAATTTCCCCAGGGCTAAGCGGGCCGTCTTGAGCGGTGCAGGGGAGGTGCCCCAGGTAGTGATGCGCCAGCTCGTGGCCCATCACGAAGGCGATCTGCTCGTCGAGGATCTGGTGCTGCCGAGCGACCTTGCGTCCGTCGATCTGCTGCTGCGGATTGAAGAAGCCAGGGGGCGGCTGGACGATGGGCGACTTCGGGCGCTGGTTCTTGGCGAGGAACGCGATGTACTCGTCGACCTTGCGCGTGCCGAACAGCTCGTCGCTGGCTTGCGCTTGAGCGAGGTGGGACTCGATGTCCAGCAGGCCGTCGGTGATCGCCATCATCGAGCGACCGTTGATGCAGCCCGCGAAGGCGTTCACCTCGCCAGGCGTGTCATCGACCACCAGCGGGATCCCCTTGACTCGCGCTTGCTTGCCGGCGTCGAGCGCCGCGATCAGATCCGTCATCACGACCTGTGCTCGGTTGCGCAGGAAGTTGATGTCGACCAGGTTGATGGGATCGTTCGCGACGGGAGGTGCGGGAGCGACGGGAGGTGGAGCAGTGGGCGCTGGTTGTGGCTGCCCGGGAGGCGGTTGGTAGCCAGGCTGACCATACTGAGGCTGCCCGTACGGTGGCTGCCCGTAAGGTTGCTGCTGGCCGTAGTAGGGCTGCTGCCCATAGGGCGGCGGCTGTTGCGCGCCGCGACCGCTGCGCTCGGGCTCACAGCCGACGAGCAGCGCCAACGCGATGGTAACCAGACCGAGACTTCGCCTCATAGCTGCCCACTCTAGCGCCGAGCGTCGGAAGTTGCTCGCACGCGCGATCCTGGCGCCGCTCCGATCAGCCGAACACGGCCACCAAGCCGATGAATGCCGCGTAGAGCACAACGTAAAATCCGCCCTCGGGGCGCCCGATGGTGCGAGCGCCTCTCATGGATACGGCGCAGGCCAGGGTGACCACCCCCAACGCGAGCAAATCCACCGGGAAGGTCTGGAAGCTGGTTGGGATGGGGCGCACGAGGCTCGTGACTCCCAGGATCAGCAGGATGTTGAACAAGTTCGAGCCGACGACGTTGCCCACGCCGAGCTCCGAGTGGCCCCGCAGCGCCGCGACCAGCGACGCCGCGAGCTCGGGCAGGGAGGTGCCGACGGCGACGATGGTCAGGCCGATCACGCGCTCACTCATGCCGTAGCGTTTCGCGACGCCAATGGCGCCATCGACGAAGACGTCGCCGCCCAGGACCAGCATCGCGAGCCCCACCAAGAACAGCCCGAACAGCGTCAGCTTGCCCCGGGACTCATCGATCTCTTCGAGCTCCGCCTGCTCGCCGTCACCCTGGCGTGCGGTCTTCAAGGTGAGGATCGTGAAGGCGATGGCCCCAAGGGTCAGCAGCGCGCCTTCGAGGCGCCCAATCTGGTTGCCCAGCATGATCAGCGGGACCGAGAGCGTCGCGATCAGCAACCAGGGAATTTCCCTGCGGATCAAGGTCGGATCCACCTTGGGCGGCGCGATCAGGGCGGTGACCCCCAGGATGAGTCCAATGTTGGCGACGTTGGAGCCGACGACATTGCCCACGGCGATGTCGCTCTTGCCGTTCAACGCGGCGGTGACGCTCACCGCCAGCTCGGGTGCGCTGGTGCCGTAGCTCACGACCGTCAACCCGATCACCAGCGGCGCGACCCCGAAGGCTCGAGCCAGACCCGCGGCGCCCCGGACCAGCCACTCGGCGCCGAAGTACAGCATCACGCCACCGAGGAGGAGCCGACCGAGATCGAGGAGCATGGGGGTTCAGCGGAGGGCAGCTTCGAGCTGCCGCAAGTGGGTCTGGGGGTGAGGAGTGGCGGAAAGCAACGAGGAAACTACGGTATACGCTGGGCGTCCAGTCGCCCTTGCTCCGAGCTTGCAGACCCGGTGCTCACCCCGAGGCGCCAGTCGCCTGTTATGCTGCTGAGCGCTTATGGAAGGCACCGCGCGCAAGCTCGAGCTTCATTGGCAGATCCTGATCGCGCTGGTCCTGGCCATCGTCCTGGGCAAGCTCGGCAACGCGGACAGCGCCATTTTCGGGCTGCAGCTGAAGAGCGTAGCGGACTTCGTCGGCGAACTATTCCTGCGCGCGCTGCGCATGCTGGTGGTGCCGCTGATCATGGCCTCCATCATCTCGGCGGTGGCCGGGCTGGGGGAGACGCACTCTCTCGGGCGCCTGGGCCTGAAGACCGCGGCCTACTACGTCACCACTTCCCTGATCGCGATCCTGATCGGTCTGGTGGTGGTCGATCTGATCCAGCCGGGGATCGTCAATGGGGTGGCCGCCAAGGATCAGATCGGCCTGTCCGGCGACGTGGTCAGCGTGCAGAAGGCCGTCGAGGGGCGGAGCGGCAAGGACGTCGTCGACGTCTTCCTGCGCCTGGTGCCGAAGAACGTCGTGGAGGACGCGGCCAAGGGGGAGATGCTGGGGCTCATCTTCTTCTCGCTTCTCTTCGGCTTCTTTACCACGCGGATAGACGACGAGAAGCGTCGGGTGGTGCGCGCGTTCTGGGATGGCGTCTACGACATCATGCTCAAGATCACCGACTGGGTGATCGGCTTCGCGCCCATCGGCGTCTTCGCGCTGGTGTTCAAGGTGGTGCTCACGACGGGGTTCGATGCATTTCGGCCGCTCCTGGTCTTCTTCTTCTGCGTGCTGCTCGCGCTGGGGATCCATCTGCTGGTCGCGCTGCCGCTCCTGATGCGGCTGGTCGGCGGCCTCAATCCGCTCAAGCACTACAAGGCGATGGCGCCGGCGCTGCTGATGGCGTTCTCGACGGCGTCCTCGTCGGCGACGCTGCCACTCACCATGGACTGCGTGCGCGATCGGGCGGGCGTTTCCCCACGGGTGAGCAGCTTCACCTTGCCCCTCGGGGCGACGGTCAACATGGACGGCACGGCGCTGTACGAGTGCGTCGCGGCGATCTTCATCGCCCAGGCGTATGGCATCCAGCTGAGCTTGACTCAGCAGTTCACGGTGGTCCTGATCGCGCTCTTGACCTCGATTGGCGTCGCCGGGATCCCGGCCGCCAGTCTGGTCGCCATCACGCTGATCTTGACGTCCATCGGCTTGCCGGTGGAGGCGATCGGTCTCATCCTCGCCGTGGACCGGGTGCTCGATATGTGCCGAACTGCCGTCAACGTCTTCAGCGACTCCTGTGGTGCCGTGCTGATCGCCAAGAGCGAGGGCGAAGTGGTGCTCAGCGAGCCCGCGGAGGCTTGAGGATGGACATCGAGGTCGCCGAGCCTCGTCCGCGCTTCGCCTGGATGCGGCGCTTCAGCGTGCCAAGGGAGCACTTCGTCGCCGGCAATCGCCTGCTGCTGTTGCGCAACGGGGCTCAGGCGTTCCCCGAGATGCTCCAGGCCATCGACAGCGCCCAGCGTCAGGTGCTGCTCGAGATGTACTGGTTCGATTCCGACCACGTCGGGCGCCTGTTTGCCACGGCGCTGCTCGCGGCGGCTGCTCGCGGCGTCGACGTGCGGGTGATCTACGACGCCATCGGATCCATCGACGCCGACGGGCAGATGTTCGAGGAGCTGGTGCTCGGCGGCGTCAAGGTCCTGGAGTTCAATCCCATCCTGCCCTGGCGCAAGCGTTTCCGCTGGGCAAGGGTCTCGCGCCGGGATCATCGCAAGATCCTGGTGGTGGACGGCTGTGTAGGCTTCACCGGCGGCATCAACATCGCCGCGCCCTGGTGGCCCGACGATGAGTCCGTCGAGCCCTGGCGTGACGACATGGTGCGCGTCGAGGGGCCGGCGGTGGAGGGCTTCGTGCACCTGTTCGAGG
>JAGQIY010000570.1 GCA_020430865.1 Myxococcales bacterium | reverse complement strand
GTGCACGACTGGGGCTGGCGAGATGGACATATCTACGTCTACGCGACCGAGGACCCCGCGAACCTGTACAGCGCCATCGAGGTGACTCAGCGGGGAGCCGCGCTCGAGCTTGGCGCTGGAGATCCGGTCAACTGGGTGCTCATCGACAACTTACAGCTGCTCTACACGCAGTTCAGCGGCGTGTACTCGGGTTACCCTGCGGTACCCGCGCAGGGGATCACCGTGCAGAACAGCCACATCGCCTGGTCGGGGATCCAGGGCGGCCTCGCCGCAGATTGCATTCGCCTGTGGCACTCCGACTCCGTGGTTCAATTCAACGAAGTGCACGACTGCGGGCGTCATGGCATGGGGATCTATCCGTCGGGCAGCAGCGGGATCACGGTGAGCAACTTGCTCGTCGAGCACAACCACTTCTACAACGGGTTCCACACCACGGGCATCGACATCCAGAACTACGGCACGGACACCACCAGGAACCTGATGATCCGTGGGAACCTCTTCGAGGGAACGCCAGGCTACGATCTGGGCGCTCCTGACGCGTTCAACTCGAATCACATCTGGATCGGTCCCTACGACGGCACGATGACGGACTTCTCCTTCATCAACAACGTCTTCACGTTCTGTCACGGAAAGTGCCTGACCATCAACGGCGTCGCCAACACCCGTGTGCTGAACAACACGTTCTACGGGTTCAACCCCACCCTCGCCAACGGTCAGGCGCAGATCTTCTACACCGGGACCGTCACGAACTCGGTGGTGCGGAACAACATCTTCTTCAACGACGCGGATCGGAACTTCAACCCATATTTACCCAGCATCTCCCTCGACTCTGCCAGCGTGGGTCAAGTCGACGTCGACCACAACCTGTACTATGCGACCCAAGGCGCGATCCTGGTGAACATCACCGATGGCGCCACCTATCGTCAGGCCGACTGGCAGAGTTACCGCTCGGAAATGAACTGGGACGCTCACAGCCCAGCGCCGGAGGACCCGGCCTTCGTCAATCCTCCCTCGGACCTTCACGTCGGTGCTGGCAGCCCAGCGAAAGGGCAGGGCGAGCCGCTCAGCGATGTGACGACCGATCAGGGGGGAAACCCGCGCAGCGCGACTCCGACCCTCGGAGCCTTCGAGTAGTCCCCACCTCGTTTGGAGCCACTTCTCGTCCGAGTTTGCCCGCTGAGACCGTGCGGCAGCCCGACAAGTGAAGGGAACCCTTGGTTCGCGGGGCCGTTGCGAGTACTAGAGACGCGCATGAAGCTCAAGCTCTCCTGGTTCGTGGTTTGCCTACCTCTAGCTGGCTGTATGGCGCCGGTCGGAGCCGCCGGGCGCAGCATCCCCTCGGACGCTGGCCAGACGTGCGTGGACGAGTGTGCCGACGTCGGCATGCAGCTGACGGGGATCGTGACGATGGCCGGAACCGTCGGCTGCGTCTGTCAGCCCCGCGGCGCCGCCCTTGGCGACAAACAGTACACCGCGGCGGTGGGGGGCACGGCGGCTCTCATTCAGGAGCAAGAGCGCCAGGACCGCGAACGACAGAAAGAGCAGCAACGGCAGCAAGAGCAGCAACGGCAGCAGCAAGAGCAGCAACGGCGGCAGCAACAGTACCACTCCTACCGCTAGATCTCTTGGTGTGCAGGCAAGGAGCGCAGGGCACGACGCTCAGCGCTCCCTCACCCCCAGACCCTCACTCGCCGGGTTCGCATGCGAACTCCAGGTTCCAGCTGTGGAGCTCGGGGGCATCCAGCGCGTCCGTGGTCGGCACCAGGTGACTGCGGATCCGCACGAACGGATTCTGGCGCGCCAGCGCCAGCGCCGAGAGGACGTCGTCCACGACGAGCGATCCGTTCTGCGTGTCGCGGCCGGAGTAGTTTGCCCGCGCGACGGTCGCGGAGCCACTGAGCGCGGAGGGGCCCGGCGGGTTCGTGAAGCGCAGCGGATACTCGGTGGCGGTCGCGAGGCCACTCGCGGTGGTCGCGGTCCTGATGAAGAACTCGATCTTCGAGTCACCCGGCGTCGTGGTGGTCCACGACCAGTGGCCCCAGCGCACCTTGAAGCCGGGCTGACAGACCGCAGACGTGTCGTAGTCGCGGACGAAGTTGCCTTCGGAGAAAGTGGTCACCGGTGTGGGAGGAGGCACCGGCTGGGTCTCGACCGTCGCTGGCTTCGTGGACCAACGGAAGTTGTCGAGCAACACCGTGGAGTCCCACTCGTCGTCCCCGGTGTCCCAGACGATGTAGCGCAGCGTGATGGTCTCGCCGGCCACGACGGGCGCGGTCGTGGTCAACAGCGCCGTCGCGCCGCCGCAGACTCGCGAGACGCCAGACCAGGTGCACGAGCCATCGAACCCAGTACCGCTCAGCACTGGGTGCGTCGTGGTGGTGGGGCTGCCCGGGACATCGAAGAAGCCGATGTTCACCGACACGGGGTTGTTGCTGGAGTCGAAGGAGATGTTCTTGTTGCTCGGGATGCCGGGAGCCGTGCCGTCGTAGAGCGCGATGTAGGTGTCGTTGAACGCGGTGCATACCCACTCGGGGTATTCGGTGCTGAAGAAGCGGAAGTCGTAGGCGAAGGACTTCGCGTTCGTGGGAGCCCGGATCGTCAGCTGGAGACCGCAGGAGTCGTAGGCAGCCGCTCCAGCGGCGCAGCCTGGTCCGTTGTTGGGGAAGCCAGCCGGCGGTGTGACGCGTCCTCCAGCAGCGTTGTAGCTCGCCACCTGACCGTTGGGGTTGACGTACCCTGGGTCGTTGGTGTCGCGGGCGGTTCCCGACGAAAACACCGCCATGTTCGAGCCGCGGCTCGGCACGTTGTTCAGGCCGAAGCGATTGGTGATCGCCCGCTGCAGGTCGTCGGAGCAGGCGGAGCCATCGGCCTTGATCAGCTTGGCGTCGATCACACCCCAGGTCCTGGAGCTGCCGCTGGCCGAGCTGGTCGTCGTGCGACACAGGTCGATCGCTTGAGCGTAGTTGAGCGCGTTCGAGCCGCTGAACGGCAGCCCCACGTCACAGCCCGAAGGCTCGTCGTCAGCGACGCCGCTACAGTCCTCGTCGAGGCCATTGCCAGCCACGTCGAACGCGCCAGGGTTCACCTGGGGGTCGCAGTCTCGGCAGTCGCCGTCGGCGTAGGAGTATCCATCGCCGTCATGATCGATGTCGTCCTGCCAGCACAGCGCGCACTGTCCCGAGCCGTTCGTCGCGCACTCGTTGCCGCAGGTCGTCTCGATCATGCTGACGCAGGTCGCGTCCCAGGCGCTGCTGCAGCACGAGGGGCGCGCCGCGCAGATCGCTTGCACGCATCCGCGGGGAGGCGTGGTGCACACCCCGGAGACACAGGACGGGGAGCCGCAGCAGCTGCCCGAGCCCGAGCACGACCCACCCTCGTTCGAGCAAGCGGTGGGGACGCCATTGGTGACGATCTTGACGTCGTCGATGCTCCAGCCGCCGCGGGTTTGGGAGTTGTCGGAGGTCAGCCGCCAGCGCATGCGGAACTGACTGCTGCGGTAGCTCGACAGGTCGTAGGTCAGCGTCTCCCAGCTGCGGTTGGTCCCGGAGGAGGAGAACAGCTGCGTCCAGTTCGAGCCGCCGTCGGTCGAGACGTAGAATCGCGCGTAGTCGTAGCCACTTTCGAAGTCGCGCCAGCTGCGGAACGTCAGCGTGATCGCTCCCGTGCCCTGGGTGGTGTTCACGATCGGGCTGAGCAGCGAGTCGTCGCGGTTGTTCTGGTACTGGCCGTTGACGATCGTGCCTGCGACTCGCCGATCGCTGCCGCTCGAGGTGTCGTTCGTGGGATCGTTGGCGCTGTTGCTGTTCGCGGCGCCGAGCTGCCAGTTCCCGGACAGGGACCAACCCGCACCCGATGTGAAGGTCTCGTTCATCAGCGTGAGCTGGGGCGCCGCCGGCTCCACACATTTCCCTGAGGTACAACTCAGGCCGTAGCAGCAGGGGTTGCCTGCGTCGCACGCCTTGTTCTTCGCGGCGCACGCCGCCGGGAGACCGACCTCGTCGCAGGCGCTGGTCAAAGCGCCACCCGGCTCGCAGGGATGGTGCCCGCAGCTGCCGAGGGAGCCACCGGCACAGACCGCCGGAACGCTGGTCGAACCGTCGGCGCCTGGGAGGGTGATCCCGGAGTCCGTGGCGCTGATCCCGGCGTCCGTGTCGCCGAGTCCGCCGGGCGTGTCCGGGAAGGTTTGACAGTACGGATTGCAGGGGTCGACGCAGGGTGTCGCGGAGCCGAGGCCGAGGGTGCGCGTCGGGTCACCGCCAGGCAAAAGCCGTACGGAATTGTTGATGATGCACTCGCCCCACTCACCGTTGGGGTTGCAGGCGCGGTCGCCTTCACCGCAGACGCGCTGACCGGCGACCTCGCTCAGGGTCTCGCCGCAGGCGACCCGTTGTCCAGGCTCGTCACACGGGCAGCCGGAGCTCGGAGTGGCGCACTCGTCGACGGCGCAGGCGCCCACCTTGGGATCGGAGTCGTCGCAGTCGAGGCCCGCTGCGCAACCCGGGCCGAAGCCGTCCCCGTCCAGGTCGCTGCACTGGCGAACACCCGTTCCGCTGCCACTTGCGAACGGCAAGCCGTCATCGCCGCAGGCAACGGGGATCGCCACGCACACGACCGCGATCCCCGACAGGCGCCACCATGAGCTTGCTTTGGCTGAGTTGAGCATGGCTGGTTCGCTGCGCTAGGGCAGCGCCTCGAAGTCGAAGTCCGTGGTCGCCGCCTGGAACACCGCTCGCACGTTCCAGCTCGTCGTGGTGCCACCCGCCAGGGCGGCGATGGTCGTCTTGCCGCTGGGCAAATCGAGCTCGACTGCGCCCTCGGAGTCTGGGATCACCGCCGAGAGCGTGGCATCGAGCACGCTGCAGGCGTTGCTGGTCCTGGCCACCAGCTCGATGTTCTCGAGGCGAACGCGGGTGGCGTCGGCGCCGACGACCAGCCAGCCCGCCTTCGCGGGTTCCGTGGTGTTGAAGCCTCCAAACTGCAGAGCCAGGTTCACTGGCTCTGGTACGAATCCCGGAGGAAATGCTTGTTCGAAGCCTTCGAGCTCGCTGGCCGAAATCCAGGCGCTGCCGGAGGCCTCGCTCGGCTTGAAGCGGGCGACGACGCTGATCGGCTTCGACGCCGGATCGTAGAGCAATCGAGACAGAGCCAAGCCGAGCTCTGGCGGCGTTGGGGCCACGAAGGCCATGCCGCCGGCGACGAACGCTCGCTGCTCTGCGCAGGCTGAGTCGGTCGGCGTGAGCTCGCCATCGCCAGCGCTGCCCCCGCTGGTCTCTCCGCCGGTGCCCGTGTGCACGCCGCCGGAGCCCCTGCCCCCCGAGTGGCTACCGCCCGCGTCGCTGCCTGCGCCGGAGGTGCCAGCCTGAGCGCTGCCTCCGCTGGCGTTACCTCCGCGCCCGCCGGCGCCGCCCTGGCCCGAGCCGCCTTCGGAGATCGTTCCGGCGCTGCCCCCGAACGCAGTGGCTCGCGGCTTGTCGTCCTGCGACGAACAGCCCGCCAGCACACCCAGAACGAACACACAGGCCAGCGATACATGGGGAGTCTCGTTCATGCTCTTCATTCGAGTGGGGTCGCGGCGAAGCTGAGGGTGAGCTGTCGGTCCAGCGCGGTTTCGACGAGATCTCCCAGGCGGATCTCGTCGCCGTCGCGGGTGTTGAAGCGGGTCTCGTCGTTCTCGTCTCCCAGCGATCCGCGAACGTCGACTTGGGTTAGGTCGCCACAGTCGCCCGCGTGACGGGCCGAGGTCGTCAAGTCGCTCAGCTCGAGGCTCAGGCGCTGAGAGTCTGCGTCGAGCAGTTCGAGGCTGAGCGTCTCCTGTGCGCCCGTGCTCCAGAAGCTCGTCGCGCCGTGGTGCATCGGGACCCAGGAGGATGCCGAGCCGGTCGCGCTTCGCAGCTGCAGCTTCCAGTCACAACCCCGTTCGACCTGGTCTCGCAGTTCGATGGTGGCCTTCTCGAACCAGGGCTGCAGCGCGCTGGTCAGCCCGGGCGAAGTCGACACGGTGATGCGCCCCGAGCTCCAGCTGCGTGCGCTCTGGCAGGTCTTCTGTCGATGGCTGGTTTGGGGGGGAGGCGCGTCGGCTCGACTGGATGCATCCGCCTCCGAGGTCATGTCTGGACTCCCCGAGAGGCGATCGTCGTCCCCGCCGCAGGCAGGGCTGAGCCCAAGAAGCAGGAGGACAGTGGCGGGGCGAAGCTGCATCGCTGCGCCCACTGCACGGGTCGTGCCGGGGTGCGCTCGAGTTCCGGATCGATCTTCGCAAGGGAGCGCGAGCGGGGATCAGCCGTACACGAGAGCAGCGGCGCGCGCCAATGGGTTGACGCTGCGTTCACCCCACATCCTGGTGCGTTGTGGGGGCGACGAATTTGCACAGGGCCGCGATGCTTTTGCACTCGTGTCGATTCCGGGAGGAACGAACTGGGGTCTCGTGTGAGCAAGGTCGCAGAGGCGCGCTGCTGCGCCGACTCGAGCGGCGTATGCGGTGCATGTAGGGCGTGCACGCAGATCGCGGTTGCTCCTCCTGCTGCGGGCTGGTGCTGCGGGCTGGGGGCGAGACCATCTGGCGGGCGAGGAGCGAAGCGCTCGGGGACGCTGCCAGAACTCCGAAGGGACCTCGGCTTCGAGGTCGCCTATCCTCCCGAGAGGTTGCTGAACCAGAGAGGTGGCGGATGAGCTTGGTCGGAGAGAGGGTTGTGATGAAGGGTGGACCCGGACACGGGCAGTTTGGAGAAGTGGTCGCGGAAGAGCCCTCCAAGACGTTTGGTTCGCGTTTCCGTGTGGTTGACGACCTTGGGTCGCCGCACTGGTACGCTCAGCGAGAACAGCATCTCCTGCTTCCCGCAGCAGGTCCCGAGGCCAAGGCCCTCCGCGCGGAGTACGAGCAGAGCCTGGGTTCTCCAGACCTCTCGCAGGACATTGCCTATGCGCGTGCCGTCGCCGAGAGCCGGCGTACGCTCGAGTTCCGCCGCGCCATCGATCGCCTGCTCCGTCACCATGACGCGGCTGCAATCGCTGCGCTCCTGGAGTTCTCCAACAGCGAACTCACCCGCGCGAACCTGACTGCCGGCGGAGCTGCGTGGGTCGCTCCGTCCCTGCGTGCGTTGCGGAACGCGCCCATGGATCCGATCCCGTCCGTCGTTGCTCACCTGAAGGCCTGCTTCGACGATCCGCAGCTACGACACGTATGCGGGCCGATCGCGAAGGCCTTCGCGGACGGTCGCGATCCGCGGCTCGTGGAAGCTCTGCGTGAGCTAACCAAGCGCGAAGCCGTGCCGGACCTGCTCGCGGCTCGCCTCGCCGCGGAGGACGAGACGGTCTATGCAGAGCTGGCGGAGTCGCGGATCTCCGAGCGGGATGGTCACCTCTGCTTGGCCGCCGGAGATCTCTCTCCGGAAGTTGCCACACGGCTATTGGCGGCTGCCGGTGAACGCGGAGCGCGGGTGACGATGCTCGATATCGTTCGAGGTGGCCACAAGGCGTTCGATGGCATCGACCTGCAGGCTTGGCTCGCGTGGCCCGAACTCGCTCGCTTCACGGCGCTCGACCTCAGTGAGGCCTTCAGAGGCAAGAAGGGGCTCGATGCGCTGGCGAAGAGCCAGCAGCTGGCGCCCAATCTGGCGCTCCTCGACGTGAGCGCCTGCGACGTCGGGCAGACTGGCTGCCGGGTGCTCGGGAAAGCCAAGTGGCTCGCGAACCTCGAAGAGCTTCGTATCGATGCAGGGGATTACGACCGCTCCAAATGGACTTCCAGTTGCCTCGACGCGCTCTTCCCCAAGAAGGGGGGAACCCTGGGGCGCCTTGCGACGCTGTCCATCCGCGGCTGGGACGTCGGGGCGAGTCTGGCTCAGGAGCTGCGCAGCTCCGGGCGAGCCCCGTTGCTGCGACGCGTGCAGCTCTCCAGCGGATGGGTGGAGCTCGAGTGAGAGCGCGCTCTGCGCGCCACGGAGGATTCACTGCGCCCTTCGGGCGCTGCGCTCGCAGTAGCTCGCGCACCGCGGCCGCTCGTGAGCTCGTCCAGCTCGCTGGACTCGTGCACTCGCGGTCGAACGTGCGGCTCTGCGCGCCACGGAGGATTCGAACCTCCGACCTTCGGCTCCGGAGGCCGACGCTCTATCCAGCTGAG
>JAGQIY010000569.1 GCA_020430865.1 Myxococcales bacterium | reverse complement strand
GGATATCAAAGTATCTGGCAACGACTCCACGTCCCTCGACCGGGGGACCGCGCCCGCCGAGGCGCACGATTCCAGACTCGTCCAAGGGTAGGACTGCGCGCTCTGAACGCGCCAATCGGGGTTCGAATCCCTGGTCTGGATCCACCGTGATTCCGTACGGCCAAGCCGACCATGCGCCAACGACGGCGGTGGTGGATCACTGCTGTTTGACAACTCACGTAACGAGAAAGCCTGGACGGGGAGAACGCTCCGTCCGGGCACTCGAGCTCGCTCGACGCGCCAGCTCCACGCTTGCGGCCGTCCCCGACTTCCCCCGCAGTCCATGCTGACTGCGGAGACACCAGATCAGGGGGCGCGACCAAGGCCTGGGGTGGTCAGTCGTCGCTTGCACACCGGCGCTTTGACAGGCGCACGTCTCTGACCACCAGGTTCGAGACAACCTTGGCAGGTGTGGGTGACGATGCGCGGCGAGCGAGCATCGAGTCATGCTTCGTGAAGCCGCTGGGTGGCTGCCCGACTGTCGATCGGGTGAGACGGGTTCGACTCCCGTACGAAGCGCCGGCACACACCAAGGCACCCCAACGCTCGAAGCTCAACTCGCGGTGTTCCCGGAGCCTGAGCCGATCGACGACGAGTAATAGTCGACCTCGTCGCCCACCAAGACTTCAGTCTCGAGCACGCAGCGCTCGCGCAGCGCCGCGTGGCTCTTCAGCTCTTGATCCTCTCGGTAACGCTCGAACGCCGCGGCGTCATCGAAGCGAACCAGGTGGACTTCCCTCACCCAATCCCCCTCACCCGAATCCACGAACACCGCTCGCTCCAGCGCGCCTCCGTGACGCTGCATGATGCGCGCTGCAAGGCCTTCGAAGCTGCGAAACGCTTCCAGCTCGCTGCGTTTGACCTTCATCGTCGCCACGATCATCATCCAGCGATTGTCGACGTGAATCGCGGTCGGCAGTCAAGCGGCTCCATCCAGCGCCGCGAGAGTGGTAACCTCTCAGTTGCATGCACCCCCTCGACGCCCTGGGCAGCCCGATCCGCCGCCAGCTCCTGATGGAGCTGAGGCAACGCCCCCTGGCGGTCGGCGAGCTGGCTTCACGGTTTCCGGTGACCCGGCCCGCGATCTCCAAGCACCTGAGGGCGCTGGAAGAAGCAGGTCTCGTGCAGGCTCACGCCGATGGCACGCGGAACCTGTACAGCGTGCGCGTGCAAGGTCTCGCGCAAGTGAGGGAGTTTTTGGACTCCTTCTGGGACACCGCGCTCGACCGCTTGGCAGCGCTGGCCAACGAGACGGAGCACTGAGATGGACCTGGTCGAGAAGTCGGTGCAGCTGCCTTGCTCCCTCGAACGCGCATTCGCGCTGTTCACCGGCCGCATCGACGACTGGTGGCCGCCAGCACGACGGCACTCGAAGCACCCGGAGAGCGTGATCGCGCTGTCCGCCGACCGCTTCTGGGAGTTCGCACCGGACGGCGATGAAGTCGAGCTCGGCAGAGTTCGCGCGTGGGAACCGCCGAACCGCATCGTGCTGGAGTGGTTCCCCGGTACCGATCCTGAACACCCCACGCTGGTGGAGGTCGACTTCATCAGCGTGAAGGAAGGCACCGAGGTGCGAATCACTCATCGCGCCACGGCGCAGAGCCTCGAGCTCTTTCCCCTGCGCGCGCCACGCTACGCCGCTTCCTGGGATCTGGTGCTGGCGGCGCTGCTCGCTGCGGAACCTTGATCATTGGTAACTAATGAGTTACCAACTGGCGATGCAGGATCCTCCCCGCGCCACCACCCGTTCCGCCATGTTCCGCCTGGAGACCGAGATCCAAGTGGACATTCGGGCCAAGCCCGAGCGGATCTGGCAGCTACTCACGGACGCGAGTGACTTCCCACGCTGGAACTCGACGGTCACTTCGATCGAAGGCAGCATCGCCCTAGGAGGGAAGCTCGAGCTGCGCGTGCCGATCTCCGAGCGCACCTTCACACCGAAGGTCTCCGACCTGAAGGTGAACGAGCGCATGGTGTGGAGCGACGGTGCGGCGCCATTCTTCAGAGGCGTTCGAACGTTCGAGCTGGAACCACGAGGCGAGCAGACGCTGTTCCGCATGCGCGAAGTGATGACCGGGGTCCTCCTGCCAATGATCAGGGGTTCCCTGCCCGACTTCGCGCCGGTCTTCGAGCAGTACGCTCGAGATCTGAAGCAAGAGGCCGAGGGCGCGGGCTAGCGGTTTTCCTTGCGGATCACGCAGCGCAGCCCGGACCATACGTCGTCCACCGCACACACCTTGTTGTCCACCAGGCCGAGGGGCAGCGCGATCTCGCGCACCGCGTCCTCGGTCATGTCGGTCACGACCTTCGACGCCTTCTTGGGCCAGGCGACCCACAGAGCACCCGCCGGTGTCAAGACACGAGCAAGCTTTGGAAAACGCTCGTTCAGCTCCGTTCGGCTCTTTACGAAGAGCATGATGAGGTCATAGGAACCGCGGCCACTGAAACGGGTTTTCGCGGTTCGCGTTTCCTCCTGGATTCGATCTCGCACCTCACCCGGGATCCCCAGGAGCAGGATCGACTGCCCCGGCTTCAAGCCGAGCTTCCTGGGCAACGGTGTGCCTGAGTAGCCTGCCACGCGGCACAGCCTATCTCACTTTCGCCAGCGACGCGCTTCCTTCCTGAGAGTGCAGCTGCTCGACCCCGCAGCGCTCTTCGTATTCACGCTGCGCTCGCCGGTAGAGCGCCTGCAGCAGCAGACCGTCGGCCCCGCCGGCGATCAGCCAGCCGCAAGCCTCAGCGACGGTCGAGAACACGCTGCGGCGTCGGGCCGCCGTGTTGCCGAAGCAGGCCAGCGTGCTCTCCATGCTGCGGATCATCGGGGAGTCCACCACCATCGCGATGTCCCATTTCGGGGCCAGGTCTTCGAGCTCGTGGACTCGCTCCCTCACCGTGGGGCTCACGGTATCGGTTCCGTGGATCACGAGCAGCACGCGCAGCCTACCCGCCGCTCTCGAACGAGCAAGCAAGGAGAGATTGCGAGCGCGTCCCAGGACTTCGTCGTACTGCGCAGCGGTCAAGGGGTTGCGCTGAACCAGGACGTGCACCAGCTGACTCTCGTCAATCTGTTGACCGAACACGGCGCCTCCAGGTTGCTTCGTTGAACGTTGTTGGTCCGCGGTCGCGGGCTCCGCACCACAAATACATGAATCAGCTGCTGTTCGTCGATCTGCTGTCCAAACACGTGGTGTCTCCCATCGACTCAGAACGGCAGGAACACGCCGACCTTCAGCGTCAAAGAACGGCAACGTTTGCGCGAAGCTGGGTGTTTCTGACCCCTCACCCTGCCTCGACTACGAAAGCTGCGACAGCTCCACCGAGTGGGCATCCCGCTCCAGCTCGAGAACACTGCCACCCAATCACCACCGTGCCCTCGGCTCCATCGTCTAGCGGCAAGGACGTCTGACCCTCAATCAGAGAACCGCGGTTCGATTCCGCGTGGAGTCACAAAGCCCTCTTCGGCGTCCTCTGGACTTCGGCGGGGGCGAGTCAACGCCTGGGTACCTCGGATGCCGTTCACCTCTCACCCCGAGCTCTGCCCCACCGGGAGCCCCGAGTATGCTCACTCGGCCTCCCGGTGTCCTCTCTCCCCGTAGTGCAACGGAAGAACGTCGGTCTACGAAGCCGAAGACGGTGGTTCGAATCCACCCGGGGAGGCTAGCCAACGCGCACGCGCCGAATGCCGGTAGGACTACATCCAACGATATTGACGTCTTGCCACTACTCGTCGGCGCACTATTTCCGCGCAAAAATACAACCCCTGAATGCTGCGAGGACTGGGGGTGAGGTTCGTTGCTCGGTGGTTGCTGACTGGCAGGGTGTTCTTCAACCCCCTGCCAAGCCGCTGAGCAGCTCATGCGAGGTGCGTCGTCTGGTGACGACACCGGTCTTACAAGCCGTTCGAGCTGGGTTCGATCCCCTGACCTCGTACCGGAACGCGCGGGTCGCGTCCCCTGCCGGTTTCCTCGCGAAACCGGCGCGTCGAATCGCAAGGGCCCGCGAGACAGCGCGGGCAAGAAGGTCAACATGAAACGAAAACGGTGAACCCCAATGAAGCAAGAGCAGCGTGCGCCCCAGGAGGTGCACCAGTCGGGCCGCGTGCACCGCACGTTGATGCTAACTCCGTGGTACTTGCCGCACAAGGTCGTCACGTGGAAGGACGCCGTGACCATGCTCTTCTTGGGCAAGGTCGAGGTCGTCGTCTCCTACGATGAGGAGCTGCGGTCGCCGAGTATCACCCTGAAGACCCCAGCGGTCGTGCGCCTCAAGGAGGGCGCAGGCCGAAGCAAGCTCGGTCACCGCCGTGAGGGTGTGAAGTTCTCCCGCATCAACGTCTACCTACGCGACGACTTCACGTGTCAGTACTGCCGCGTGAAGCTCCCGATGGGGAAGCTCACGTACGACCACGTGGTGCCGCGTGCCCAGGGTGGTCGCACGGTGTGGGAGAACATCGTGACGGCATGCTACGAGTGCAACTCGCAGAAGGGCAACCGGACGCCGCAGGCGGCGAGGATGCCCTTGAAGCAGGAGCCTCGACGCCCCAAGAGCCTGCCTCACCACCCCTTGATGCTGGACATCAAGACGGTGCCCAGTGAGTGGCAGGACTTCTTCCAAGTCGGAGTCGTCGGCAGCGCCTAGCAGGCTGCTGAACGACGAATCCGCAAGGTAACGCTGACCAGCTGCGCTCGAAGGCGCGCTGGTCGGCGCTGCCACCATCCAAGGCTCTGATTGGCCTGTGCGGCGGGAAGGGCGCCCGTACACGGTTTTCAGGCACTGTGTTCCAGCCAATCCGTCTGGCCCGGACGTAACAAAGGGCTCTTATTCAGTCGCTGAGCACACCCCCCTGTAAAGCACGGCGCGGGCGGGCCCAGCTTCGCTTTTCCTCGCGAAAAGTGACCAGAGACACTATTTGCAGCTGTCGTCCAACAGTAGGACCCAAGAGCGCCACTCTTGAGATGCGGGTGCGATTCCCGCCGGTTGCTCCGCACTCAATGGTGAGTGCTGCCACCTCGTCTCGATCCACGCCGGGGCCGGGATCGAGGGGGCATTTGGAAGCTGAGCTGTCCACGGGGACAGGCCTCGTTGCTAGCGAGTGCGCACCGCGAGGTGTGGGGTTCGACTCCTCCAGCTTCCGCCAATCGCGCCGAAAGTGCGTAACCAGCGTCCGCGCTCGCGGACTCAGACTTTTTGTTCCGCGAGGAACTTTAGTCCACCTCGAAGGGAGGGGAATGTATCATGGCAAACAAGCAGCTATTCAAGTCGGGCAAGGGTCGTCTCCTGCCTCGGGCGAAGGCCAAGAACCAGGAAGGCGCCATCGCCTACGCGTTCGGCCCCAAGCACGCGCTCGCGCAGTTCGCCGCGACGGGCACCTTGAGCGCGACGTTCTACGCGAGCGCCGAGTCGCAGCTCGAGCAGCTGATCGGCTTCGCGGATCAGGTGTCCCCAGAGTTCCTCGCCAAGACTGCCATCTACATGCGCCAGCAGGGCTTCATGAAGGACTCGCCAGCCTTGCTGGTAGCCCTGTTGTCGACCAAGGACGCGCGCTTGACGCGCCTCGTGTTCCCGCGCGTGATCGACAACGCGAAGATGCTCCGCAACTTCGTGCAGATCCTTCGCTCGGGTGTGCTTGGCCGCAAGAGCCTCGGCACGATGCCCAAGGCGTTGGTGCGAGGCTTCCTCGACGCGAAGTCTGACCTGGCGTTGTTCCGCGATGGCGTGGGCAACGATCCGTCGCTCGCCGACGTGATCAAGATGGTTCACCCGAAGCCAGCGTCGCCGGCTCGTTCGGCGCTGTACGGCTACTTGCTGAACAAGCCACACGATGCGTCGCTCCTGCCTGCCGAGGTGCAGGCGTTCGAGAACTTCAAGGCTGACCCGAAGGGCGCCTCGGAGGTCCCAGACGTGCCATTCCAGATGCTGACGGCGTTGCCGCTCGGCAAGCGTGAGTGGCAGGCGATCGCGCGTCGCGCCGGTTGGCAGATGACTCGCATGAACTTGAACACCTTCCTGCGACACGGAGTGTTCGAGGACAGCGAGCTCGCGCAGACCGTCGCCAAGCGTCTCGGTAACCCACGCCTGGTAGCCCAGGCGCGAGTGTTCCCGTACCAGCTCCTGATGGCCTACAAGGCCGCGGGCACCGAGCTGCCAGCAGTGATCCGTGAGGCGCTGCAGGACGCGATGGAGCACGCTACTCAGTCGGTTCCAGCCTTCGCCCAGCGCGTGGTGGTGCTGCCTGACGTTTCGGGTTCCATGCGTTCGCCGGTGACCGGCTACCGCAAGGGTGCAACCTCCGCCGCGACCTGCGTGGACGTGGCTGCGCTCATCGCTTCGGTGGTGTTGCGTAACCACAAGGACGCGCGCGTCCTGCCGTTCGAGCACCGCGTGGTGGACATCCAGCTGAACCCACGGGACAGCGTGATGACGAACGCGCAGAAGCTCGCTTCGGTGGGTGGTGGTGGCACCAGCCTCAGCGCGCCGCTCGAGAAGCTGAACCGCGAGCGCGCGAAGGCGGATCTGGTGATCTACGTCTCCGACAACGAGTCGTGGGTCGACGACAAGCGCCGCGGCGCAACCGAGCTGCTGCGACAGTGGGAGCAGTTCAAGCTTCGCAGCCCAGCCGCGAAGCTCGTCTGCATCGACCTGTT
>JAGQIY010000568.1 GCA_020430865.1 Myxococcales bacterium | reverse complement strand
TCCCCGAGCCTCTGCGGGTCGCTCACCTGATTGCGGGTGCGCGCGAGACGAGGGAGAGTCGAGGCCGCGCATGAACCTGGACCCCGATGAGCTCTCGATCGATCCGAGGATCGAGCACGCCGCGACGCTGCCGGGCGTCGCGTACACGGACTCGGTGTACTGGCAGCGACAGCTGAGCGGCGTGTGGCCGAGGGCCTGGCTGTTTCGCAGTGCGCCTTCAGCCCGGGTGGAGCCCTGGAGCCCGCTGCCAGGGGTGCTGCGCGAGCCGCTGCTGTGGATCGAGGACGGTGAGCTGCGCTGTCTGTCGAACGTCTGCACCCATCGCGGCGCGCTCCTGGTGACGCGAGCGGGTGACCTGCAGAGCCTGCGCTGTCCCTATCACGGCCGCCGCTTCGGTCTCGGCGGGCGCTGTCAGCACATGCCGGAGTTCGAAGGCGTGGTGGGTTTCCCCGGGGAGAGCGATCACCTCAGGAGCTACCCCGTGCGGCGCCTGGGGCCGCTCGTGGGTACCTGTCTCTCCGAGGCTCCATTGGTCGACCTCGACGCGGGCCTCGGCTGGCTCGCCCGGCGCCTGGGCAGCGTCTACCGGAGCATGCTCGAGGCGTTCGAGTCGCGGCGCGCGAGGCTGTGCTTCGAGCGACGCTACGAGCTACGCGCGAACTGGGCGCTCTACTGCGACAACTACCTGGAGGGCTTCCACATCCCCTTCGTGCACCCGGCGCTGAACCAGGCGCTCGACTTCGATAGTTACCGTACGGAATTATTCGAGGCGGGTTCGCTGCAGATCGGCTTCGCCGACGCGAGGCAACCGGACGCGGCCTGCTTCGCGCTGCAGCCAGATGACCCGGACCACGGTCATTCCGCGGGGCGCGTCGCCGGCTACTACGTGCAGCTCTTCCCGGGGTTGATGCTCAACTTCTACCCGTGGGGACTCAGCGTGAACCTGGTCGAGCCCTCGGGACCCGAGTCCAGCGTCGTCCACTACCTGGTCCATGTCTGGGACGACTCGAGGTTCGGAGTCGGTGCGGGCGCCGATCTGCATCGCGTCGAGCTCGAGGACGAGGCGATCGTCGAACAGGTGCAGCGCGGGGTGCGCTCGAGCGCCTACTCCCGCGGCCGCTTCTCGCCGAAGCGGGAGCGCGGTGTACACCACTTCCAGCGCTGGCTACTCAGCGCGATGCAGGGCAAGGAGTTCGGGGGGTGAGGGTCGCGCCGGGCAGCTCGTTCAGCGCGCGGTACGGTTCAGCTTGGTGGCGAGCACCGTGCGCACACCGAAGCCGCCGAAGTCCGCGACGATGCGCGGCGGTGTCTCTGGCTTGACCTCGCGGATCACGCCCTTGCCGAAGCGTTCGTGATAGACGCGCGCTCCTGGCCGCATCCAGCGCAGGTCCATGGCTTCATCGCCGACGTCGTCGAAGGCCTCGGTGTCCACCCAGCGTCCTTCGTCGCTCGACTCCGCCGCGGGCTCTCCGGCTGCGGTGCCCAGCATCCGGCTCCGCACTTCCTGCCAGGAGCTCCTCCCCCCCGAACCTCGGGGCTGCGCGTGGGATCGCGAGACCATGCGCCCGCGCGCCGTCGTCCCGGCGTAGTCCACGTCCTGGTTGAAATCGTCGTAGTCCTGGCGCCGGGCGTAGGGATCCACCCGCCCGGAGTAGCCGCCCAGGGAGTTCACCCCGAAGCGCCTGCCGAGCCCTTGCTCCTCGGCGACCTCCTTTGGTATATCCGAGAGGAAACGGCTTGGGCTGCGAGGCTCGGTGCGACCGAAGAGCATGCGCTGAGAGGCGTGGGTGAGGGTGAGGCTTCGCCTGGCGCGGGTGAGCGCGACGTAGGCCAGCCTGCGCTCCTCTTCCAGCTCGTCCCGATCGCCGTCCATGCCGCGGTAGGGGAAGACACCTTCTTCCATGCCCGTCAGGTAGACGACCTCGAACTCGAGGCCCTTGGCGGCGTGCACCGTCATCAGCACCACGCTGGGCGCCTGGTCTTGCATGCTATCCACGTCGGCGATCAGCGCCACGCGCTCGAGGTAGGCCTCGAGCGTCGGCTCCTGTCCGAGGTGCTCCGCCTCGAGCAGGTACTCCCGGATCGAGCCCACGGTCTCTTGCAGGTTCTCGAGGCGCGCGTCGGCTTCGGCGGTGTCCTGCTTCTTCAGGGCCTCCACGTAGCCGCTGCGCTCGAGCACCTGCTCGGCCAGCTCGTCGGCGTGCAGCTGGTCCATTTCTGCGCGGAATCCAACGATCAGCTCGTGAAAGCGTAGCAAGGCCTGGCAAGCGCGCTTGCTCAGCTTCTTCTCCAGGGCTGGGCTCCTGATGGCGTCGAAGAGGCTGACTCCGAGATCGCGCGCCACGTCCATCAGCGCCTCGAGCGTCTTGTTGCCGATGCCGCGGGTGGGCGTGTTCACCACCCGGAGCAGGTCGGCGTCGCTCCTCGGGTTCATGATCAGTCGCAGATAGCTCAGGAGATCCTTGACCTCGGCGCGGTCGAAGAACTTCGTACCGCCGATGATCTGGTAGCTGATGTTGCGCGCCCGGAGCTCCCCCTCCAGCACGCGGGATTGCGCGTGGGTGCGATAGAAGATCGCGATCTCCCTCGCGTCGGTGCCCTGCTGCAGCTCGGTGGCGATCCCCATCACGACCGAGCGCGCCTCTTCCTTCTCGTCCAGCACGCCGCGGATACGCACGGGGTCGCCAGCGGGCTGCTGGGTGAACAGCTGCTTCGGCTCCCGCTCGAGGGCGCGCTCGATCACGCCCAGCGCCGCGGCGACGATGTTGGCCGACGAGCGGTAGTTCTGCTCCAGCTTGACCACCTGGGCCCCTGGGAAATCCTTGCGGAAACCACGGATGTTGCGCACATCGGCCCCGCGCCAGCTGTAGATGGACTGATCGTCGTCTCCGACGACGCAGAGGTTCTGGGTGCTGGCCGCCAGGGCGCGCACCAGGCGATACTGGATCTGGTTCGTGTCCTGAAACTCGTCGACCAGCACGTGATCGAAGCGCTGGCGCAGGTCACGCCCGGCCGGGGAGTCGCTCTCCGCGAGCTGCGTCCCCAGCACGAGCAGATCCTCGAAGTCGACGGCGTCCGCCGCGCGCAGCGCTTGCTGATACTTGCGATACAGCTCCACCATGTTGCCGTCGAAGTTCGGCGTGAGCTTGATGTCGTCGGGGCCGCGGCCCTCGCGCTTGTGGACGTGGATACGGCTCAGCACGACCCGCGGCGGATACTCGCGGTCGCTCAGCTTCTCGGCCTTGATGATGCGGCCGAGCAGCGCCTTCTGATCGCTGTCGTCGTAGATCAGGAAGTGTCGCGAGAGCCCGACTTGCTCGTGATACCGACGCAGCAGACGCACGCAGATGGAGTGAAACGTGCCGACCCACAGATCGCGCACGATGGCCTCTCCGGCGAGCCTGGCGAGGCGCTCCTTCAGCTCGCCGGCGGCCTTGTTCGTGAACGTCACCGCGAGGATACGGTAGGGGGGCACCTGGTGCAGCGCGAGCAGGTTCGCGACGCGAAAAGTGATGACGCGGGTCTTGCCGCTGCCTGCGCCGACGAAGACCAGCAGGGGGCCGCTCTCGTGGGCGACGGCGAGCTGCTGAGGGGAGTTCAGTTCGGTCATCTCGAGTCTGCTGGACCGCCTCGAGGCTCGGGAGTCGAGACGGCGCCTCAGGGCCGTACCCCAGGCGCGCGGCCCTGGCCAGAGTTGATCGGACGCAGCAGCCGATCGGTTGCGTGAGGAGCGACGGTCAGCCCGCTGTCGTGAGATGCGGCCGCACGCCTGGAGTTGCCGCGCCGCTCGCCGGTGTCGACGCCCGGAGCCTGGCGCCGCGCGCGGTCCTCGGCGCTTCACCGCCTGCTCTGGACTCCTGGCTTGCCCGGTGAGCCAATGCCGGGGCGCGGCCGGCCTGTTTATCCATGAGGTAAAGTCTGATCGGGGCGCGCTCAGTCGCCCCGGGATCGCTCCTGCGCTACCACCACCAGGCGCCGCCCGAAGCTCTGCTCCCCGCGACGAATCTCCAGACGCGCGCTGGGGCAGGCCTGCCGCAGCCCGCCGTTCAGCACGCCCACGAGCCACAGCCGAAGCCCCATTGGCGCAGGCTCGAAGGACTCGATGCTGAGCTCGCCCTCGTGCGGGTCGAAGCGCCACTCGCCGAAGTCGAGCAGGGACTTGCAGGCCGTGCACAGCCGCCTCATCACCACCACCAGCGGCGCGAGCCTCAGCGCCGAGCGCAGCATCGGGCCCAGACTAGCGGTCACGGAGCTCTCACCCGCCTGGCGGCACCACGCCGGGTTGCCGCCGTACAGCTCATCGGTAGCGATCGTGAGATAGCTCGTCGCCATATCCATGGGGTAATAAACGATGGCCTGGAGAGTCTGATCTTCCAGCTCGGCTCGCGTGTCTGGCGGTACCCGGTCGAGTACGCGGCGGTGCATCCAGGGCGCGAAGTTCTGCGCAACGTAGCGGTCGATGGCCTGAATCACCGCTCCCCGCACGTGAAACGGGCAAGCCGCCGTGGGGCGCGGTCGAGCCGACCAGCCGGGTTGCCGGGGGCTCTGCAGCGTGCTGTCGAGGTCTCTCGGCGCGGGCCCCGGCGCGCCGCTCAGCACCCGCTCCGCTCGTATCAGCTCGCTCGGCGTCGACGCTCGATCTCGAGCGGGGTGACTCGAGCGCATCGCGCGATGCCGCTGCACCTCCTCGTCCAGTCGTACGGTCGGGCTCTGGGGCTCGGGAGAGTGGCGTTCTCGCGCCGCGACCCGCTGGCTCTGGCGCAGCCGGAGGCTGCCAGTGAGCTCGACATCCATGGCGTCCGAGTCCTCGATCAGGGCGACTAGATCCTTGCGGAAATCGTGGGCGCTGGTGTAGCGCCGCTCTCGATCCTTGGCCATGGCTCGCGCGAGGAGCGCGTCCAGAGCTGGGCCGCGAGGCAGCTTGCGCTGGCTCAGTGGTTCTGGCTCGGCGTGGGCGATGCGGTAGGCCG
>JAGQIY010000567.1 GCA_020430865.1 Myxococcales bacterium | reverse complement strand
GGTTTCCTTGCGGAAACGTACCTCGACGGCGGCAAGCTCGCCAGCCTGGAGGCCGTGTTCGTCCCCGACGTCAGCGGCAAGCTGCGGGTCGGCTTCACCGACTCGGGCAGCCATTTCGTCGGTGGCCTCGACGAGCTGGCCATCTACGAACACGCGCTTCCCGTCGGTCGCATCCTGGAGCACCGTCAGGTGGCCAGCCAGGGCCCCGCTCGGACCTGGCCGGTGTTCGGCTGGTTCGAGTAGGGAAACCGCGCTGAAACACCGGCTCCCGGCGAGGCCGAGCCCCGCCCGGATAGTCAAGACACGGCACTTCGACTACATCGGAGGGCATGAGCAATCGGCTACTCGAGGCTGGGCGCGCCTCCCTGATGCTTGGTCTCGCTGCCTTCGTCAGCGCGGGCTGCGGCGGGTTGACCCTGCGCGGCTTCTTCGTGGACAACGCGTACCCGAAGACCGCGGAGTCGATTCCCCCGCGAGACCTGCTGCTGAGCGTCGACGCCAGCGTCGCGCCGGCGCTGATCGTCGCCTACCAGAAGCCCCACGAGGCCGCGACCTGCCTGGACCAGCTGGCCAGCGACGACGCGGCCATCGACGCGCTCACCAGCTACGGCGCCTGTCTGGCCAAGGGCGGCGCCGAGGCCGATTGCAGCCAGGGCCTGCCCTGGATCCCCGAGACCTCCGCCGCGTCGAAGCAGCCATCGATTCCGCAGGGCAATAGTTGTCCGGGCCAGCTCCCGAGCGCGCTGGACCAGATGCGCATGTATCTCTCGCTGGGGGACGCCGCTCGAGCCCTCTACGACTACCACCTCGACACTCGCGGCCAGGCGGCGCTGGGCAAGCCGCTGAAGCCCGAGCTCTCACAGGCCTTCAGGCAGTCCCTTCGGCACGCGAGCCAGATCCTCGCGCTCGATCCGAAGAACGACGGTGACCCTCGCCTCCCGACCTTCGCGCAGAGCGGCGGCGCGGCGAACGGCGCCTTCATGGCCGGCTACACCTACGGCCTGTTCTGGCTGCGGGAGAAGGCGCGCCTCTACGCCACGCCCGAACAGAAGAGCGCGATCGACTCCTATCGCTTCGGCGGCGCGGCGACCTCCAGCGTCGGCACGCTGGTAGCGCTGGCGCTCGATCTGTACTTCTCGGATCAGGCACCCACGCCGCCTCAGGAGCGCGCGCTCGACGCCTGCATCGAGAAGGCGGGCAAGCCAGTCTCCGGCGACCCCGGGCGCAAGCTTCAGGATTGCGCCCTCGCTCAGCTCAAGACGAACTTTCGGCAGAACGAGTGGGACCTGCTGTGCGCACAGGAGGGCGACGTGCTCACGCTGCTCGGAGACGAGTTCCACGGCCTGTTGCGCTTCGATCCGATGGCCGACAGGATCCTGTGGCCCTTCTTCCGAGACTTCAAAGACATTCTGCTCGGAAATAACTTCATCCGCACACCGCTGGCGGTCGACATGAATCAGGCAGTGCTCGTCGGGCTCGACGAACGCGCGTGCCGGATGCGAGACATGGACTCTCAGAAGTGCCTGATGACCGGCACGCTGTCGTCGATCATCGAGCCGATCTTCGCGGCGCCTCTCGACAAGGTGTACTCTGGCCTCGAGGGTCCAGGGGGTGAGAGCGGCACCTGGATCGACGGCAGCATCCGTTCATTGAACCCCGCGGCCCGCGGCGCGACGTTCGGCGCGGGCAAGCTCCTGGTGCTGAACCCATCGCGCTCCGAGGGCATCCCCAGCAAGCGCATCACCCAGTTCGTCGAGCAGTTCCTGCAGACGACGGATGCCCTGGGCGCCTCGCAGCGCAGCTGGGAGATCGCCTACGCCGCGGGCTATCAGAAGCAGCGCCACGAGCGAGCGTGCGTCCTCGCGAAGCTGACGAGCAACTTCAGCCTGTGTCCAGAGGTCGCGCCCAGCGCGCCCGAGAGCGTGCCCGCTGCGGATCCCGGAGGAGACAGCATCCGCGTCTGGGTCCCGGAGGACATCGAGCCGAAGACGCTGTTCGCCAGCGGCTACACCTTCGACCCCCTGGTCATGTCGGCCCTGTTCGCCTGGGGACAGCAGCAAGCGTTGCTGGACCGCAAGCGCATCTTCGGCTGGCTCGGCTGGTGCGCGATGCTGGCGATGGAGGACGGCGCTGTGAAGTGCGACGTCAAGGGAGTCTCGACGCTGTACCGACAGCGCGTCGACGCGCACAAGGTCGAGGTGCGCACCGAGGTGGACGGCTACCGCAAGTACAGCGACAAGGTGCTGTGGCAAAGGCACCTCGACGAGCGCCGTCGACTGCTGAAGAAGAACTTCAAGGACTGCGACTGACGTCAACGCAGGGTCCTGCTCTGGCAGGCCTGCTAGACTCCGGCACCATGGCGTCGCTACGGAATCAGAAGGTCTTGGTCACGGGCTGCTCCTCGGGCATCGGGCTCGGCCTGGTGCGCGAACTCGAGCGCCTGGGGCACACACCGATCGCCAGCGCGCGCCGGGACGAGAGCATCGACGCCTTGAAGGCCGAGGGCTTCGACGCAGTGAAGCTCGACGTGGTCGATCGGGCGAGCGTCGACCGCGCGGTGAGTGAGATCATGGAGCGCCATGGCCACATCGACGTGCTGATCAACAACGCAGGATTCAACGTCTACGGTCCGCTGCTCGAGGCGCCGATAGACGACCTCGAGCGGCTCTTCCAGACCAACGTGATCGGGCTGATCAGCGTGACCCAGGCCGTGTTCCCCCACATGGCGAGGCGCAGGTCGGGTCGCATCGTGAACATCGGGAGCGTCGTCGGTGTCCTGCCCACACCCTTCGCCGCGGGGTACTGCGCGACCAAGAGCGCCGTGCACACGCTGAGCGACGTGATGCGCCAGGAGGTGGCGCCCTTCGGCATCGAGGTCGTCGTGGTCCAGCCGGGCGGCGTGCGCTCGAGCATCGCCGACAACGGCGCAGAGGGCGTCAAGCGCTATGACACGCCCGAGTCGCTCTACCACCGCATCTTCGACCACATCCAGAAACGCGCGTTCGCCTCCCAGGCCGCGCCGATGGAAACCGAAGACTTCGCGCGCCGGACGCTGGCGCAGGCGCTGGCCAGGACCCCGCCGCGCGTGGTGCGTGAAGGACGTGGCTCGACCGCGCTGCCGGTGCTGTCCAGGCTGCCGGGCCCGGTGCTCGACCGCATCATGCTGGTGCAGTCGGGCCTGAGGAAGCTGCGTTCATAGCTTCCGGTGGCTCCCCCCTGCGTTTCCGCGGAGTACCGCTAGCGCGCTCGGCGGCGGATCGCGCCGGTCTGCGTGTCCGTCCAGTAGACGTACCTGGCGTCGGCGGCGATCGCCGACACGCGGCCTTCCGAGCTCGTGTAGACGCGGTGGGTCGGCTGCTGCTCCCCCCGTCCAACCACGCGCTGGCTGCCTGTGGTGCCCTTGCCGTCCGAGACCACGACGATGCCGGATTGAGCCGTGAGGTGACTGACGTCGGACAGGTTGGGGATGAACAGCGCCGGGTTCGAGCCGTCGGGCGTGGTGCTCCAGACCTGGCTCGCGCGCTGCGAGTAGACCGCAGACAGGCCCACCGCGACGCGCTCCAGGTCGGCGGCGGTGCTCACCGTCTGCGGACCGGCGGCCGTAGTCGCATCCACGCGGAACAGAGACTTCGAGACCCAGAACACCCAGTTGGCCGAGGCAGCGAGGCCAGTCGCGCCGAGCTCCCCTGCACCCGGCTGGTAGTGGACGACTGGCATGGGACTGGACGACTTCTCCACGCGACCGACGAAACCTCCGCCCGTCGCGCAGCCGAAGAAGAGCCGCGTATCGTTCTGGGCGATCAGGGGGAGAGGCGCGCTGCAGGAGCTCCCATCGACCAGCACACTCACCTGTGTCGAGATCTTGTCGACGCGCAGCAGCTGCCGCGCGGGAACCATCGTGCTCACGTAGAGGGCGTCGCTGTCGTTCAGGAGTTCTCGCACGCTCCCCGCTGGCACCAGGTCGCTGATCATGACCTCGGGGCACCCGCCCTCCTTGGGCGCACGCACCAGGACGCTCGAGTTGCCCACCCCCTGCGTCCAGTAGAGCTGGTTGGCCGCGACCGCGAGACTGCTCACGAGTCCCAGATCGGTGTACACGTCCTCGACGGGGCAGGTGTCGCCGGAGCAGTCCGCCAGCGGTGTGCTGCAGTGGCCTCCCGCACCGGCGGTCCCGCCAGTCGATTGCCCTGCGGTACCACCCGTCGCGGCTCCACCGCCCGTCGCGGCTCCGCTCGCTCCGCCCGGCGAACCGCTGCCTCCGGCTCCACCAGCGCTCTGACCGGCGCTCCCGGAGCCAGCGGTTCCAGCGCTGCCTCCAGCCGCATCCCCGCCCGAGCCACCGCTCGACTCGCGGACGTTCGTGCTGGTGGACGAGCAGCCCACCAGACCCGAGAGCACGACTACCGCGCAGAGCCACTGCCGCCTTCGCATGAGCGGAGTCTACTTCCCGAATCCCTCCGGGTCAGCGCCAAGCTCGGCGAAAGCGAGCTACGCTCGTCGTCCCAGCCGCTCAGAAGTGGCCGCGATAGCCTGCGAAGGCGCCCCCGGGGGTCGCAACGAGTGACACTGGAGAGCGCCGCGCGGCTGAATCCCCCCGTCCCGGTGATCCGCTGGAGTCGCTCAGGAACAGGTACGCGGCCACGCCCAGGGAGATGACGCCAATCCCCAGGGAAACGTCTGCGAACAGGAACTTCTGGTCGACCTCGTCGATCTGATCCTGAGTGCAGTTCGGCTTGCAGGACGACTCGAGATCACTGCGCTGACCCTTGCCGCTCAGGCCGAAATAGGCGAAGCCAGCCAACCCAAGCACGCCTACACCGCCCAGCACGTAGGGCACGACGGAGGCATGGCCCGTCGCACCGTCGGGCTCCTCCGTGGTGGCAACCCTCGGAGCTGGTGCGGCCTCCGCGGCGCGGAAGATCACCTCCACCATGCGCCGGTGTTCGCCCTCGCGCAGCACCAGCTCGTGCTGCACGGGATCGCTCCCTGCCCGCGTCAGCTCGAGCTGGTGCGTTCCAGGATCGACCTCGACGGCGAGGCTGAGCGAACCCTCGAGAGGCTCGCCGTCGAGCTTCGCCTCGAAGTCCATCACGTCCTTGCCGTCCGCGTCCTTGGCGACGATCACGAACGAGGGAATGCTGCGCCTCACCTCCTCGAGCCACCCCGAGCAATCCTTGCGGATGAACTTCGGGCACTGATCCTGAGAGCACACCAGCAGGCGATCTCGAGCTGTCATGAGCTGGGCCTGCTTGCGCGCTTCTTGAGCGCCCTCGTAGGCCTGACCGCAGGTCTTCGCGGCGTCCTCCTGAGCGGAGGCCGAGGCGCTCAGCAGCGACACGCCGGCAGCAACTACCGCACGGAAATACAATCGACTGCTCACAGGCACCCCGGCTTCACCCGCTTGATGCCCTGAGCATCGATCGAGTACGGCGGATCGCAGCTCAGCTTCGGCTTCGCCGGCTTGCTGGGTGCCGCGACGTGAGCCGTGACCCTTGGCTTCGCGGCCGCCGCAGGCTTCTTCGCAGGCTCGGGCCTGGCCGAGCCGCTGCTCGCCGGCGTTTCCTCACCCCCTGCTGCAGGAGCCGCGGAGGCAGCCGCCGCTGCGCCCTCGTCCGCCTCGCCAGGTGTCGCGCTGGCGCTGGGCTGCGCTGGCTCGGGGACCGGGGCAGGCGCCGTGAGCTGCTGCGGCTGCGGCGCGCCCCTCGGCTGCTCGTCGCTCGAGGCCGCGCCCGTGTTCGGGCGCATCAGCAGCACTATCAGCAACACCACCACCGCACCGCCGAGCCCGGCCGCCGCGAACCCCAGCACCTTGCGCAACGCCGACGGCGGTCGCGGCGCCACGACCAGGGTGCGCGCGCTGTCGAGATCCGGTGAATCCATGGGGATCGAGCTGCGGCCCGATACCGGCGCGCTCGGCTGACTCAGCGACACCTGCTTTGGCACGATGTGGCTGCTGCTCTCCACATCGCTCAGTCGCTGAGAGCGTTCATCCAGGCCAAGTGCGGCGTTGCTCTCCACCCAGGCGCCGATCTCGCGGGCCGAGGCCACCTGCACCGCGCCCTCGATGGCCTCGGCGAAAGCTATTGCCGTTGGGAAACGCTGTTCGCGCTCCGAGGCCAGCGCTCGCAGCAACACCGCGTCGAGCGCCGGAGGGATCTCGGGACGAAACAGCGACGGCGCCTCGACCTTCCCGGAGGCGATCCGTCCCAGCGTCTCGGCGACGTCCTGACCCGCGAACAGACGTCGTGACGTCAACGCCTCCCACAGCACCACGCCCGCGGCGAAGACGTCGACTCGCCGGTCCATCTCGCCGCCGCCGAACTGCTCCGGCGCCATGTAGGCGATCTTGCCCTTGATCTGACCATCACGCGTGGTGCTGGCGCGCATCGCCGCCTTGGCCACGCCGAAGTCGAGCACCAGGGCGACCCCGTCGGCTCCGACCATCACGTTCTGCGGCGATACGTCGCGATGCACGATCTCGAGGCGCTCGCCCCGCTCGGTCTTGGCCTCGTGAGCTGCGTGGAGCCCCAGCAGCGCCTGGCTCATGATGCCGCAGGCGACGTTGATGGGGACGAACCCGCCCTCGCGGCTCGCGATGCGAACCAGTCGCGACAGCGACTCTCCGTGGACGTAGTCCATCACCAGCAAGAGCTCGCCCTCGCTGTTCACGACGTCCAGCGTCGACACCACGTTCGGATGTCGAATCCGCGCGGCAATTCGCGCCTCATCGAGGAACATGTTGACGAAGTCGGGATCCTTGGCGAACTGGGGGTGCAAGCGCTTGATCGCTACCGTGCGGGCGAAGCCGGCCTCCCCCAGCAAGCGCCCGAGGTGTACCGTCGCCATGCCACCGGACGCGATCTCCCCGTGGATCGCGTAGCGCCCGACCACGATCGGCTCCACCGACGGTCGAGGTCGACTGCTGATGGCCGGATCCGAGTTCACAGGCAGGCGCTCCCGCAGTGTCCGAAGGTACAGCGCTTCCCCGCGCCGCACTCGAGGCCCTGAGGTCCGCACTCGATGACCCCGCACTCTCCAGGCGCGCTCGCCGTGTCCCCCGCGCAGGTGTAGCAGGTGGCCGTGCAGGACGTGTTGCAGCAGTAACCATCGACGCAGAACCCGGAGGTGCACTCGCCCGAGCTGCTGCAGGTCGCGCCGTTCGCCTGCTTCTTGATGCATGTTCCCGTGGACGTCTTGCAGATGTAGCCCGCGGCGCAGTGGGTGCTGCTGCTGCAGGACGTGCGACAGCTGCTCCCATTGCACAGCAGGTGCCCTGGGCACGTGCTGCTCGACGTCAGGCCGCACTGTCCGGAGCCGGTGCAGGTTCGGGCGGGGGTGAGGGTGCTCCCGGAGCAACTCTGAGCCGCACACTCGGTGCTGCTCGAGTACAGACGGCAGCCACCAGACCCGTCGCAGGCCCCGTCGGTCCCGCAGCTCGCGGCGCCCTGGTCGGAGCAGTTTCCGTCTGGATCCAAACCAGCCTTCACGTAGCCGCAGGTCCCGTCGCTACCCGTACCGCGCTTGGAGGCGGAACACGCCTGGCAGCTGCCGGTGCAGGCGGAATCGCAGCATACCCCGTCGACGCAGTGGCCCTCCTTGCACTCCCCGCTGTCGGTGCAGCGCTCACCGATCCCGAGCAGGGGGACGCAGGCCTTCTTGCCAGTGTCGCAGTAATAGCCGCTGCTGCACTGCGCGCTCGACGTGCACGACGTGCCACACACATTTCCAGCGCAGAGGTAGGCGCCGCAGCCAGAGGAGGTCGGCGTCTTGCAGCCGCCTTCGCCGTCGCAGGAAGGCGCCGGAGTGTAGGTGGAGCCAGTGCAGCTGGCGTTCCCGCAGCTGACTTGACCCCCGTACAATCGACAGCCGCCGTTGCCATCGCACGCGCCGTCCTGACCGCATGAACCCGGCGCATCGATCGAACAGTCGTTGTCGGGATCCTGACCCGCGGGCTGAGGCGAACAGGTCCCGCTGCCGCAGCCATAGCAGCTGCCAGTGCAGGCCGTGTTACAGCACACGCCGTCCACGCAGAAGCCACTCTCGCAGGCGTTTGGCAGACTCGACTGGCAGCTGGTGCCGTCGGTGAGCTTCGGCGTGCAGTCGCCGCTCAGCGGCTCGCAGTACTTGTCGCTGGTGCAGTCGGTGTCGCTCTGGCACTGCCCGAGACACACTGGTCCAGAGCAGGCACCCTGGTCGCAGTTCTCGCTGCCGTTGCCGACGCAGTTGCCGGAGCCGTCACAGGTGCTCGGCAGCGTGCGAACCCCGCCACTGCACGAAGAGTCGCTGCACTGCGTATCCGCAGGGTAAAGTGCGCAGCCGCCCCCGCCATCGCAGAGCCCGTTCTGGCCGCAGCTGGTCGCGCCTTCGTCGCTGCAGTCGTCGTCGGGATCCGTGGCCTGAGCGACCGGTCCGCAAACGCCGTCGCTCCCGGTCCCCTTGCTCGCAGCGCTGCACGACTCGCAGGTGCCGTCGCACGCCTTGTTGCAGCAGACGCCGTCGACGCAGAACCCGGAGTCGCACTCCGAGGCCGCACCGCACACGTCACCATTGCTCTTGGGGCCCGAGCCGCCCGACCCGGAGCTTCCTGCGGCACCGCTGCTGGCTCCCGTACCTCCGCTGGCCCCGCTGCCACCCGAGCCGCTGCCACCCACGCCACCGCTGCCACCGCTGACGCCGGCATCGCCCCCCGGGTCACCCCCGCCGAGATCGCTGTTGTCGGTGAAGGAGCAGGCGCCCGCGCCGAGCAAGCTCGCGGCGAGTATCCCCACGGCAAGACGTTTCATGACTGTCACGCGTACCACCATCGGGCGTCCAGGCCGCCCGCGATCCCGCGCGAGTCAGCAGGCCTCAGTCGTCGCACGTCTGGACGCTTGGAGTCTGAGCCTACAGCTCGGCATGGGGAAAGCCGCGATTGATCGGTGTGCTGATGCAGAACTCTCTCAGGATATCCCAAAGCAACGCCCCAGGCCCATGGGTAAAGGGTCGCTTCCCTGGGGACTGCAGCTCCACGTCCCACGACGCCCGGGCTCCCTGCGAGGCTTTTTCGTTACGGTTATGCAAGAGGCGACAGCCCCGTGCGTCCCCCTCGGAGCCACGCACGCTCGGCGCGTGCCTCGTAGAGCCCCCGAGATCTCCGACCGCAGAGCGCCGCAAACCCGACCGCTTGGTCATCAAGTCTTTCGCAGCGCTGATTGCTGCGGTTTGATGGCGCGGCCAGACGCCACGCATTGTGGAGTCGGGCTGGAACATTTACTCCAATCGCTCAGGACCTGACCGACATGCGCCTACACGAGCAACGCTCCCTGCACCGAACGGGATCCTCGAGAAGAGCCGCGCTCGCCGCGCTGGTCTGCTTCGCCGTGTGGCTGTGCGTTGGTTCTGCCCGGGCGGATCTGGTCCTGGAGGGCCGACGCCCCATCGAGCGCCGTGTCACCATCGAGAACCTGGACGACTTCGCTGGCTGGAAGATCGTCGCCTTCCCATACAACTTCAGCCGCGGCGTGCCGAGGCTCGGGCTGGCGACGTTCGACGTGATCGGCCTCACCCCCCCGCGCCACGTGGATGCCCACGTGTATGCGATTCCTCCCGGAATCAGCGTCCAGATCCCCGAGAGCACCGCCACCGACGCAGGCCTCGCGCAGCTGCAGCAGGCTCACGCCCTGGACTCGGGCCTGGTGCTGGGCGCCGAAGAGAGCGTGGGAGAGAGCTCCGAGATTCAGTCCGTGCGCGAGGTGCTGCGAATCAAGCAGCTGACCCCGGAGAGCTTCCGGCTCGAGCGCGTGGCCCTGGAGTACCGCCTGCGCGACGACATCGAGGAGCGCGTCGACTGTCCTCCGAGCGGGCGCTGTCGCGGCCCGGAGCGGGAACCGGGAGTCCAGCTGCACCTGACTCGTCACGTGGACGCTGCCGCGCCAGCGGAGCCCAGCGTGGCGCCCGTGGATGCGCTGGCCAGCGCCGCACCGACTCCGAGCCCCACGCCTCCCGAAGCGCCGATGAGTCCGCTGATCTGGGTGGCGATCGCGGCGCTGGTGCTGGGCGTCGGTCTCTTCGCCTTGCGCGCTCGGGATTCCGATTCAGATTCCGCGCCTCGATGACCAACGCCTCGATCCAGCTGGAACCCGCGCGAGACGCCATCGCCTACGCCGCCGCGCGACGGCTGTTCAGCGACTACGCCGCGTGGCTGGGCGTCGACCTGTCCTTCCAGGGCTTCGAAGCAGAGCTGGCTGGCTTGCCCGGGAAGTACGCTCCACCAGAGGCAGACGCCGCCGGGGGCGAGCTAATCGTTGCCTGGAGAGACGCGGAAGACGGCTCGCGGGAAGCCGTGGGCTGCGTGGCGGTGCGCCCCTTCGCCGACGACGCCTGCGAGATGAAGCGCCTGTGGGTGATGCCCGAGGCTCGCGGCAGCGGGCTCGGCGTCCGCCTGGGCGAGGCGATCCTCGACGTCTCGAGGCGACTCGGCTACCGCCGCATGCTGCTGGACACCCTGCGCTCGATGTCCGCCGCGAACCGCCTCTACCAGCGGCTTGGCTTCCGCGAGGTACCGCCCTACTACCACAACCCGCACCCCGACGTCGTCTACTACGCCCGCGATCTGTGAACTTCCTGGCAGGGCGTTGAACACCCGAGTGGTGCTGCAGCCGGCTAGTCGATCAGGCTGCGCAGATCGGGCAGATCCCGGTCCTCGATCGCGCCCTGGATCACGCACCGCACCTCGCCCTTTGGATCGAGGAGCACGTGAAAGGGCAAGTTGGGATCGGGATCGAGCCTGGCCGCGGTGAGCCAGGTCTCGCGGGGCTTGCCTTCCTTCAGCCAGTAGCTGCCGCGCAGGCCATCGCTGCCTTGACTCTTCATGAACGCGTCCAGCTGGCGCTGGTCGTCGTCCAGGGTGATGAACGAGACGGCGAATTTCTTGCCTTCGCTGGTCAGGGTCTTCTGCCAGCCGAGGAGACGCGGGATCTCCTCCTTGCACGGCTCGCACCAGGCTGCCCAGAAGTTGAGCCACACCCATTTCCCCGCGGGAACCAGATCGCCGCCGCCGTCGCCCACGTGGTCGAGCTTGGTGTCCGGCAACTCGTAGCCAGCGCTGAGCTTGCCTCCACACAGCTTCTTGTGGGGTCTGGGGGTGAGGCCCGCTGACCTGGCGACGCTCGGCGCTTGCTTCGCCGCTGGCGTCGCCTCGGCAGAGGTCTTTGCCAGCACCGCCTGATTGCGATCCCGGGTCACGCTCGTCTGGGGCTGTTCCTCGTCACACGCGGCGAGGAGCAGCGCGCCTAACCCCAAACCGAGAAACACGCGAGCGCTGGACGAGCGCACCCAGGGTCTCGAGCTGCGTCGCTGACTGGAGTCGAGCCTCATAGGCGGCAGTCTACCCAGGAAACGAAGGCCGAGCGATTGATGGCTTCCTCGTCGCACTTCTTGTCGGGACGCGAGTTGTTCCATGAGCAATACGCCTCGGAGAGCTGAGCGAACTCGTTGCCGAGCCAGAGCAGGCCCACCTTCTTGTCGACGTCCGGATCGTCCTTCGCGGTGTTCTTGATGTGGAACATCACGGAGTTCGCTCGCCGGTGTGAGAGCGCGCGGTTCTTGGCCTGCGTGCCGGTCTTCGACGCCCGCGCCACCACGAAGAAGTAGCGCGCGCCCTTGCGCTCGAACCACTTCTCGTCGAGCAGCTTCTGCGCCGCGGTGTCCAGGTCTTCCTTGCCGGTGTCGAACATCAGGACGGCGCCCCGCTGCTTGAGCGGAGTGAAGAGCTCGTTGAAGTCCTCGTCGCTGATCGAGGCGAAGGTCTTCACGTCAGCGGGCTTGCAGCCGCGGCGGTCTTCACCCGCGGCCAGACCGCAGGAGTGCAGGACGCGCTCGAGCACTTCCTTGAAGCGCGGCGTGCAGTAGCCGACCTCCGCCTGATTCGCGACGGCGACCTGCGGCTTCTCCGCCACGGGAGTCACGAGCCGTTGCTTCGCGGAGCTGACCGAGGAGCTCACCACACCGAGCCCGGTGATGGCGACGATCAAGGTGATTCCCATGCCCGCTCCGGGGCCGATCCACTTGTTCATTTGAAGAGCTCCGGTGCGAGCTGACCCAGGGTGTAGCGCAGGCCGATGTCCGTGTCCTCGTCACATATCCGCTGACCGCTCAGGTAGATCTGTGGGGTCGAGACGGGGATGGAGTTGGCGGCGGCGAACTGCAGGTGGCGATTCAGGGTGTCCTTGGTCGTCTTGGTGTCGATGCAGTTCATCATGCTGGGACCCCAGCGCTGCTGGATCGCGGCGCGCAGCGGATCCTTGCCCGCCTTGCCCGCCGCGCTCAGCTGCTCCTGGTTCTCATAGGCCCAGTCGAGCACCTGCCGCGACTGGTCGCCGCCGCAGATCACGGCCTTGCTCACGGTGCAGGCGCCGGGATGCAGGGCCGTGTCGAGCATCCAGTTGCACTCGTTGTCCAGGGGGAACAGCGCGAGCTCCGCGTTCAGCTTGTCGAAGATGTCCTCGTGCACCAGGCGCTCGTGAAAGGCGCGGCAGGTCGGGCAGAGCGGATCCTCGAACAGCGTCGCTTGCCGCACGGAACGCGCAGTCACCAGCTTCAGCAGCTTGTCCTTGTCCGCGGAGGCCTGCTTGAGCTTCCCGCACTGACCCAGGTAGGGGCGCTGATCCGGCACCTGAGCCGCGTAGACCAGCGATGGCAACAAGGTCAGCAAGCCCAGCGCCGCGAGCCAGCCGATGGGCAACAGGATCCCCAGCGCCGGAGACGGCCTGTCCTTCGGCGCGCCGTCCATCGCCAGGGTCGGAGCGACGTTCCCTTGCTTCGCCGGAGCGGTGGGCGGCTTCACGGCGGCGCCCCACCACGCACCAATGGCGAGCACCGTCGAGCCGATGTAGATCCCGGCGCAGGTCTTACACACCGAACCGAGCTGAGTCAGGCTGATGGTCAGCATGGTCAGCGAGACCACGAGCGGCGTGCTGCCCACCACCGCGAAGAACAGCCTCGACCGCTTCGGCGCGCCGGAGCCGGAGATCAGCAAATAGGCCGCGAAGCCCAGGAAGAAGCTGAACGCGCCGAGCGCGAACAGCGAGATGGGGATGCCTCCCCAGTACGCATCCTTGAAGAACGCGGAGTAGGGGGAATACATTGCCGCGCGGCAAGCCTCCGCCTCGGAGGTCGGAGCCGCGCCTGGGATGAAGCTGCAGTGCACGTCGTGCAGCCGCCGGTCCAGGTGCGCGGAGTAGTCGAGCGTCGAATAGAAGCCGAAGATCAGCCCGAGCAGCGCCCCGAGCAGGGACACGCCATAGGGGAGACGTTCCTTCATCTGCAAACCTTGCTCACAACCAGCGAAAACGCGCAAGCAGAGCACTTGACTCCCTCTCGCGCGTTCAGGGTTCGCCCTGGGGCGCGAACGCCCCAGCTCGACTCAGATCAGGCTGTCGCGCTCCTCCTGGTCGCGATGGGGCCGGGGCGCCTTCACCGTGGCGACGGGAGCAGGGCGAGCTGGCACGGTATCCGCCAGACCGAGCGCCTCGCCGGAGCCCACACGGATCGTGCCACTGGTGATCTTGGTACGAATCTGGCTAGCGGACCGCTGGGCCGTGGGCTCCGGCATTTCCGCGCCAGCTCCCAGCTCCTGCAGCAGGTCGGCCCAGGTCTGGCCATGGTCCACGCCCAGGATGCGCGACACCTGATCGATGGCTTGCGTTTCCGTGCGGCTCAACGCCCAGGGAGCCGCGGCTGCCTCCGGGTTGGTCACGCCGGCTCGAGCTACTGCTTCCGCGTGGCTCAGCAGCGCCTGGAGCAAGTTGTAGTCGATCTGGGGTTCATCCACCGCGCTCGCGAGGTCGCGGAGCTCGGCGAGCGCGTGACTGACGTAACCCGCCGTGGGCCGTGTCCGCAGCCAGCGCCTGACCACCACGACCGCGTGCTCGTTGAGCTCGAGGTCTTGCATCATCTGCTCGAGTCCAGCCGCAGCGCCCGCGGTGAGCGTGCCTCCCGCCCAGGCGACGTAGACGGCGGGGAGCATCAGCAGCGCTCGATACGAGCTCGAGTCGAGCCCCAGGGTCTCCAGTTTGTCCTCGTGTAGATCGGTCATGCGTGTCTCCCGCGCCCTCGACTGCGGGCGCTCCTCGAGAGTCAGCACGCGGTGTGCCACCTCCGGCAGATCGCTAATGCTCCGAACTTACGGACTTTTCTGACTCACTCGCAGGTTCGCGGCTCGCGGCACTTCGCCTCGCGCGTGACCGGCACGTGGCGACTCCAGGGGCCTGTCTCAGCCCAGGGCACCGCTCGAGAAGACCTCCACCGCTCGCCCATCGGCGCCTGGAGTGAGCAGCTGGATCCTGACCTCGTAGCCTCGATCGGTCGGATCCATACGGATGAGTCCGGCGTTCAGCTCCGGCACCGGGTTCCGCTTGGCGTCTCCGATCCCCTGCAACAGGTCGAAGCGCGAGGCGTAGCGGCAGTCGTCGGAGGCGACGCTCAGGCCCCGCTTCATGAGCGGCAGCAAGCTAGCCGCCCACGTCTTCACGGGGCTCTCCAGGTTGCTCACGGCGCTGGATACCAGCTGATAGAGCCGCAGGTCCCGCTCCTTCGGTTGCTGCTTGTCGTTGACCTGAATCAGACCCGCGACGCCCACGTGCACGTCGCCTGCGGCGATGATGATGCGCTGCTCAGGTGCCTTCAGCTGATGCTCGCACAAGAGCTCGAACAGCTCGTCGCGCGCGCCGTGGGCCTTGAAATAGGACCAGCGGTCAGCGGCGTCGCTCGTCTCACCCAGCATCAGCCCGGCGGCTCCAACCAGCCAGTCAGGGATGTGCACGAGGGGCACGCTGAGCCCCAGCACCACCACCGGCGTCTCGCGGTGACGCTCGAGAAAGGCGGCGAGCTGGTGGAACTGCCGCGAGTCGAAGAGCTGGATGCGCTCGCCGTCGTTGCGCTTGTGGGACCGCAGGTCCATCACGAAACCAGCGACCGGTCCGTAGTCCCACTCGAAGTGGTAGCCCCGCTGGGTGCGCACCTGGGGAATTTCCAGACGGCAAGCCTGGTAGTCGACGAACGCATCCAGCGCTCCGCTGCGGATCGCGGCGTAGCCCGCTCCGTGGTGCTCCTCCGCAGACCCGAAGTTGTCGCGGATCTCGTGGTCGTCGAGGATGGGGTAGCACGGAAACAGCTCCTGCAGGCGCTTGAAGCCGGGCGCGCTGAAGAACAGGCGGTGGCGGTCCTGATACAGCCTTCGCACCTCGGCCCGATTACAATCGAAGATTGTCTCCACGCCGTCGGGCATCACCTCGCGGAAATAGGCGTCGGAGAACAGCGAGCGCGTCGTGGGGCAGTCCGCGTAGATCTGATCGCCCATCAGGAGCACGCGCTTCACCCGGTGCTCGAGGAAGACCTCCGGGAGCCTGTCGAGGAAGTGCGTCGCCCGATCCGTGAGCCGGCCCTGGGGGTCGAAGGGCTGGTGACACGAGATCACGCCGATGCTGAACGGCTCGCTCTTGGCGTCTCGCTCCGGCGCGGTCTCGAAGCACAGCGTCAGCTCGGCGCCGTCGTCGAACTCCAGGCGTAGCTCGTACCTCGTGGCAGGAGCCAGCGCCGCGGCTCCCTGCACATCCCCGGGGTAATGCAGCGAGTAGGTGTGATCGGTCGCGTCGCTGCGGGGCAACGACAGCTCGTGGCGCACCTCGAAGCCCTCGCAGCGCAAGCGGAGCTTGAGCGGAGCCACGTTGGGCGAGCGCAACCAGACGCGCGCGTTGCGAGTCCCGACGCTGCCCATCGCGGCGAGATGTCGCTCGAGATCGAGATCGAAGCCATGAACGCGCTCGACGGGCGGCTTGGGCATCTCCAGCATCCTCCCCGCTTCTGAGGCCGAGGACAACCGCACAGCCTCCGGCGACGGCTCGAGCTCGGCTCCGGGCCCCGGGTCAGGTCGGCAGGGCAGCAGGCAAGGTCAGCCGAAAACACGTGCCGTGGGGTTCTGCCTCACGGATCTCGACCTCGCCGGAGTGCGCGTCGAGGATGCGCTTGACCAGCGCCAGCCCGAGCCCCACGCCGCCAGTGGCGCGATCGCGACTGCGGTCCGAGCGGAAGAAAGGCTCGAAGACCCGGGCGCGATCGCTCTCGGCGATGCCGACGCCTTGGTCCTGCACCTCGATCACGAGGCGCCCGGCGTCGGAGCGCGCCACGAGCCGCACAGGCTCGCCGCCACTCGAGAACTTGGCGGCGTTGTCGAGCAAGTTGTCCAGGGCGCGCCTCAGCAACGTCGCGTCTGCCCGGATCGTCGGCAGCGCGGCCGCGAACTCGCGCTCGAGCGGACGCTCGGGGAAATGGCGCTCGAAGCGCTCACAGGCCGCTTCGAGTACGTGGATCGCCTCGAGGTGCTCGACTCGCAGCGGGGTCTGCGAGTCGCCGACCTCGCCTCGGGCCAGATCGAGCCGCGCGGCGGTCATGACGTCGTCCAGCAACTGCTCCAGCTCGTACAGATCGTCCTCGATGTCAGCCAGGTAGGTCGACGCACGGTTGACGTCTCCGTCGCGCACGAGATCCAGTGCCATGCGGATACGAGCAAGAGGCGTCCGCATCTCGTGAGAGACGTTCGCCAGGAGCTCCTTCTCGGAGTGCCTCAGCTGGACGATTCGCTCCGCCATCTCGTCGAACGCGCGGGTCAAGTCACCGATCTCGTCCGCCTGCTTGCTGCGCACGCGGACGCCGAGGTCTCCCGCGCCAAAGGCGCGGGTCGCTCGCGTCAGCTCCTCCACCCGCCCGGTGATCGACCGCGCCAGGGGGATCGAGAGCAACCCAAGAACTCCGAGCGCAGCGAGCAGCTGGGCGACGCCGGTTCCGAGCGGTAACTCCGCTTGTGGATAGGCGATGTAGGCATAACGCTGGACCTCACCCCCATCCCCGAACTTGGCGACGAGACCGATACCATCGGCGAACACCGTCTCCTGGCTGGTCAGGCAATCGAGCTCGCGCGCACCGAGCGGCTGCGGGCGCGTCTCGGCGTTGGAAGCGATCAGGGTTCCGTCCCGGTCGAAGAGCGTCATCTCCACCCGGGAGCGCTTGAGGTCGGCGAGCTCTTCGTCGATGGACTCACCGCGCTCCTGCTGCTTCATCAGGTGCCAGGCTATCCACGCCGTCGCCGGGCGAGCGGGCCCCTCGACGGCAGGCTTGAGCACATAGGTGCCCACCACGAAGCTCGCGCCGCCCGCGAGCAGCAGCATCAAGAATCCGAAGACGTAGACTCGCCACAGCAGGCGCGCTCGCAGCGCCGGCTTCACGCTTCGTTCCCCGGAGTGAGCACGTAGCCAGAGCCACGCACGGTCTTGAGGAACGCGGGCTGACGCGGATCGTCGCCCAGCTTCTGGCGCAGGCGTGAGATGCGAACGTCGATGGAGCGATCGAAGACGTCTTCGGCGCTGCCCTTCGCCAGCTCGAGCAGGCGCTCTCGCCCCAGGACGTGACCGGCGTTCTCAGCCAGGGCCCGCAACAGCGCGAACTCATACGACGTGAGCGGTAGCAGCTGGCCGTCGAGGGTCGCCGTCAGGCTCGCCACGTTGATGGACAGGCGCCCCACTCGGAGCTCCTGCGGCGGCGGACCCGCCTTGCCGCGGGCGCGCCGGACTACCGCATGGATCCGCGCAAGCAGCTCTCGCGCGGCGAAGGGCTTGGTCATGTAGTCGTCGGCGCCCAGCTCCAGACCCAGGACGCGGTCGGCGACCTCCACGCGAGCCGTGACGGCGATGATCGGCACGTGGGACTCCAGCCGGATCGCCCGACACACCTCGAAGCCATCTCGCCCCGGAAGCATCAGATCCAGCACCACCACGTCGATGTCGCTGCGCAAGGCCTCGCGCACCGCAGACACTCCGTCCGCCACCAGGGTGACGTCGATCTCCCGCTGCTCGAGGTAGTCTCGGGTGAGCCGGGCCAGCTTGGCGTCATCCTCGACGAGCAACACGCGCAGCCTGCCGAGTTCCATACCCTGGAGCTTACACGAGGTGTGTGGCGCGACCGCCCCCGACACATTCCTACACAAAGCGGTAAGACTGGCGAAAGCCGAGCGCCTTACCCAGGGAAGGTGACACCAAGAACTCCACGCTGCGCGAGCGTTGCCTTCGCGTTGCTGTTACTGGTCGGCTGCTCCAAGGGTGAGGCCAGCAAGTCGGGTGCGAAGCCCGCGCCAGTCCGCGTCGGCGCGGTCGAGCGTCGGGACCTGCCGCTCAGCGTCCAGACCTTCGGCACCGTCGAGGCCAATCGCAGCGTGTCCGTGCTGCCTCAGGTCACCGGGCTCGTCACCCACGTGCATTTCAAGGAAGGCGATGCGGTCGAGCAGGGTCAGCTGCTGTTCACCATCGACGCGCGGGAGTACCAGGCTTCGCGCGCCCAGGCCTCCGCGGCGCTCGCCAAGAACCAGGCCACGGCGAAGCGTGCCGAGCAGGAGGCGGAGCGCACCCGACGCCTGGTCAAGGCCGGCATCGCCAGCGAACAGGATCTGGTCGCTGCCGAGGCGCTGGCCGACTCCACCGCAGCGGAGGTCCGGCTGGCGCGCGCCCAGCTGACGAGCGCCGGCTTGAAGCTGGGCTTCACGCGCTTGCTCGCACCGATCAGCGGTCGCACGGGGACGCTGCTGGTTCACCGCGGAAACCTGGTCGTCCAGGGCACGACTTCGCCGCTGGTCGTGATCCGCAACACCAAGCCGGTGTTCGTACGCTTCTCGGTCTCCGAGCGCTACCTGAGCTCGATCCGGGAACAGTTCGCCAAGGGCACGCTGCGCGCCGTTGTAAATCCTCGCGGTAATACCAAGAACAGCCAGGAGGGTCCGGTGACCTTCATCGAGAACAGCGTCGACGTGAGCACCGCGACCATCGCCCTCAAGGCCCGCTTCGACAACGACGCCGAGCGCCTCTGGCCCGGCGCTTCCGTCGACGTGAAGCTCGTGCTGCGCGTCGACGAGCAGGCCCTGGTGGCGCCGGAAGCCGCGGTGCAGGAAGGCCAAGATGGCCCCTATGCCTTCGTCGTCGACCAGGAGAACAAGGCGCGCCTGCGGCAGGTCGAAGTCGTGCGACGGACCCAGGACTGGGTGCTCGTGGGAGCGGGACTCAACGCTGGCGAGCACGTGGTCACCGACGGTCAGATCCGCCTCCGCGATGGCGCACCGGTGAGCATCGTCCAGGGCAATCCGGGAGCAGATGCGGGATCAGGGGGTGAGGGATGAACCTGTCGGCTCCGTTCATTCGCCGTCCGGTCGCGACCACGCTCGTGATGCTGGCCATCACCGTCTTCGGCATCCTGGCCTACACGAAGCTGCCGGTCGCCGCGCTGCCAAACGTCGACTTCCCCACCATCGAGGTGCGCGCGCAGCTGGCCGGCGCGAGCGCGGAGACCATGGCGTCTTCCGTCGCGACCCCCCTCGAGCGCGAGTTCTCTGGCATCGACGGCATCACCTCGATGAGCTCCGAGAACTCCGAGGGCGCGACCAACGTCACGCTGCAGTTCGACCAGCGCAGAGATCTCGACGCCGCGGCGCAGGACGTCCAGGCGGCGATCAGTCGCGCGATCCCGAGGCTGCCAAGAGACATGACGTCGGCGCCCAGCTACAAGAAGGAGAACCCCGCAGACGAAGCGGTGTTGTTGCTCTCGATGAGCTCGGCGACGCAGCCGCTCTACCGCGTGAACGACTACGCCGAGGGCCGCCTGGCGCAGTCGATCTCCCAGGTTCGCGGCGTCGCGCAGGTCCAGGTCTATGGCGCGCAGAAGTATGCCGTACGGATCCAGGCCGACCCGGGTCGACTGTCTACTCTGGGCGTGGGCCTCGATGAGGTCGCGGACGCGGTGCGCAGCGCCAACGTGAACCTGCCCAACGGCACGCTGCAGGGCACGCGCAAGGCCTTCTCGATCCAGACCAATGGTCAGCTGGAGCGAGCCGAGGAGTACCGCAACGTCGTCGTCACCTATCGCAACGGGGCTGCGGTGCGTGTTCGGGACATCGGACGGGCCATCGACAGCGTCGAGGTGGACAAGACGGCGGCCTGGCGTGGCGATCCCCAGGACCTGCAGCAGGCAGTGGTCCTCGCGGTGCGCAAGCAGCCAGGAGCAAACACCGTCGAGGTGGCCGAGGGCGTGCGGGCGCTGCTCCCTCAGTTCCGCGAGGAAATTCCAGCGTCGATGGAGCTGGAGCTGCTCTTCGACCGCTCCCTCAGCGTGAAGCACGCCGTTCTCGACGTTCAGTTCACGTTGATCTTGACGCTGGTGCTGGTGGTGCTCGTGATCTTCCTGTTCCTGCGCCGGGTCGTCGCGACGCTGATCCCGAGCCTCTCGATGCCCCTCGCCGTGCTCGCAACCTTCGCGCTGATCCAGCCCCTCGGGTTCTCGCTCAACAACCTCTCGTTGATGGCCCTCACCCTCAGCGTCGGCTTCGTGGTCGACGACGCCATCGTGGTGCTGGAGAACATCGTGCGCCACATCGAAGAAGGTCAGACGCCGTTCGAAGCGGCCCTGGATGCCTCCAGACAGATCGGCTTCACCATCCTCTCGATGACGATCTCTCTGGCAGCCGTCTTCGTCCCGTTCCTGTTCATGGGCGGGATCCTGGGCAGCCTGTTCCGGGAGTTCGCGGTGACCATCGCCATCTCGATCCTGGTGTCGGGCTTCGTCTCCTTGACGCTCACGCCGATGATGGCCGCCCGCATGCTGCGCCCGGCGCATCAGGAGAAGCAACCGGGCAAGCTGTACCAGCTCACCGAGCGGGGCTTCGATCGCGTGGCAGCGGCCTACGCACGCAGCCTGCGCCGGGTGATCCATCACCGCAGGCTCACGATGGCCTTCTCTGCGGTGATCCTCGCGGCAACGGTTTGGCTGTTCCAGTCGATGCCCAAGGGTTTCCTACCGACCGAGGACACGGACCAGGTGAACATCACCGCAGAGGCCATCGAGGGGATCTCGTTCGAGGGGGTGAGGGATCGCACCGTGGAGATGGCGGAGGTCGTGCGCAAGCACCCCGAGGTCGAAGCCTTCATGGCCATCGCAGGCGCTCGCGGCGGCCGCGGAGGCTCGAACCAGGGCCGCATGTTCATTCGCCTCAAGCCGCGATCCGAGCGCGAGCACACCTCGGAGGAGGTCGCCCGTGACCTGAGCCGGCAGCTGGCGAACCTCCCGGGCATGCGCGCCTTCATCTCGGTGCCGCCGCCGATCCGACTGGGAGGCCGACGCACCAAGAGCGAGTACCAGCTGACGCTCCAGGGCTCGTCGCCGAGCGAGCTCTTCAAGTACACGCCCCAGCTCACGACGGAGCTCGCCAAGTCAGAGCTGCTCAGCGACGTCACCAGCGACGTGCAGCTGGAGAGCCCCCAGATCGACGTGAAGGTGGATCGGGATCGCGCGTCGGCGCTCGGAGTCCCGGTGGAGCGCATCGAGGACGCGCTCTACAGCGGCTACGGCTCGCGCCAGATCAGCACCATCTTCTCCAAGAGCGACAGCTACCAGGTGATCCTGGAGCTCGATCCGGAGACTCAGCGCGAACCGGCCGCGCTGTCCAAGCTGCGGGTGCGCTCCGACTCGGGCGAGCTCGTCCCGTTGCTATCGCTCGCCGACCTCGAGCAGTCCGTGGGGCCGCTCTCGGTGAACCACTCTGGACAGCTCCCCGCGGCAACGATCTCCTTCAACCTGCGACCGGGGCACTCCCTGAGCGAGGCGGTGGATTTCGCCCAGGACAAGGCCAGCCAGATCCTCCCGTCGAGCATCAGCGCGAGCTTCCAGGGTTCCGCGGAGGCGTTTCAGTCCTCGCTCTCCGGCCTGGGCTTCCTGCTCCTGGTGGCGGTGTTCGTGATCTACATCGTGCTCGGGATCCTCTACGAGAGCGCGCTGCATCCGATCACGATCCTCTCGGCGTTGCCGTTCGCCGGCTTCGGCGCGCTGGTCACGCTGCAGGTCTTCGGGCAGGACCTGAACGTGTACGCCTTCGTCGGTGTGATCCTGCTGGTCGGGCTGGTGAAGAAGAACGGCATCATGATGGTGGACTTCGCCGTCGAGCGCCGGGCTGCTGGCGAAGTCAGCCCAGAGCAAGCGATCCAGGAAGCCTGCGCGGTGCGCTTTCGACCGATCATGATGACCACCATGGCGGCGCTGTTCGGCACCTTGCCCATCGCGCTGGGGATCGGCGCGGGAGCAGAATCCAGGCAGCCTCTGGGCCTGGCGGTGGTGGGAGGCTTGTTCTTCTCCCAGTTCCTCACGCTGTACGTGACGCCGGTCTTCTATCTCTACATGGAAAGACTCCGGGAGTGGAGCGCGCGGGTGCGGCAACCTGCACCAATGCCCGCAGAGTGACGGCTGCGAGGGCTTGCGTCAGTCGCAGCGTGACCCGCCGGCCTCACCCCAACCTACACCCGAACACCAGGGAGATGTCGAAAGCAGCTCGCGACAGGAGCTTTCGGCATACGGCTCCGCGCGGCAGCTTTCGGCTGCTCGAGCTTCGTGAGCTGGTACACTCGCACGCCTGATGCACATCCTGCGAAGGCCGCGCTCGTTCAGGAGCGCTGCGGTTGGTGCGGCGCTCTTCCTGTCGACACCACTCGTCCAAGCAGAGCCCGCGTCCAAGGCTCGGCCCGTCACCAAGGCGCAGTGCGGCGCGGCCTACGAGAAGGCTCAGGAGCTCAAGGCCAAGGCGAAGCTCGCAGCGGCTCAGCGTCAGCTGCGCATCTGCGTGCAGACGGAGTGCCCAGGCTTCATCCAGAAGGACTGCGCCAGCTGGTCGAGCGAAGTCAGCCAGACCATCCCGTCGTTCCTGATCGTCGTCACGGGCTCCGACGGCTCGGACATCAGTCAGTTCAGCGCGAAGCTCGACGGCGAGCCGCTGAGCGGCGTCGACGGCATGATCGAGGTCGACCCTGGAGATCACGAGCTCGTCGTCAGTCACCAGGGGCTCCCCGACGCAACCAAGCAGCTGCACTTCGAGGCCGGCGACCAGCGAAAGCTGGTCAAGGTGGTCTTCGAGCTGCCCAGGGAGTCGGGCGCGGGTGACCTGCCACGGGAAGCCGGGACGCGCGAGCCTGGCGCCGACCAGCGCGATCTGACCTGGCCGATCATTTCCCTGGGGATAGGTGCCGTGGGACTCGGGGTGGGAGGCTTCTTCCTGCTGCGCTCTGCCGCCAACCGAGACGACGCGGACGCGCTCTACGCGGAGTGCCAGCGCGACAGCGGCTGCCTGAACGCCGATCCGCGCAGCGACCAGATCTCGCAGTTCGACGACGACGCGCGGAGCGCGCAGGTCTTCGGTATCGTCGGCCTGGCGATCGGCGGAGTGGCCGTCGCCACGGGGGTCACGCTGTTCGTGCTCGAAGGAGACGACCACGAGTCGTCGGTGCGAGCCTACCTCGCGCCGACTGGCGGGGGCCTGAGCGGGCGCTTCTGAGATGGGAGCCGGGAGACCAAGCATGCGCAACAACAGTCACCCCCTCTGGGTCATCGCAGCGGCCGCGCTGCTGCTCTCGAGCGGCTGCGGCAGCGCGGACCCCAGCGACGAGATCGCGGCCAGCGCCAACCCCACGGAGGAGCCCGAACCGGTCGGCAGTCAGACACAGGCGCAATGTCAGTACCCGCCGCTCTGCGACGACCTGGACTGCCCGGGCCTGAACGGCTGCAACGAGTGTTACCTCTCGGTGTGCACCTGCAAGTACCGAGATCTGCCCGACGGCTCGAATTGCTTCGGTGGCTCGTGCCTGGGCGGTGACTGCTGCACGGGCTGCATCAGCGCAGGCTCGTGCTCCGCAGGGACCTCGCTGGCGGCTTGTGGAAAGGCCGGCGCCGTGTGCCAGAACTGCGACGACGGCAACCCCTGCACCACGGACAGCTGCAGCAACGGGAGCTGCACGCACACACCCAACACGAACTCTTGTTCCGGAGGGAAGTGCCACAACGGGAGCTGCTGCACTGGTTGCTGGAACGGCTCGAGCTGCGTGGCAGGCACCTCGGCGTCCGCCTGCGGCAGCGCTGGTGGCAACTGCCAAGCCTGCTCTGACGGAAACCAGTGCAACGGCAACGAGAGCTGCCAGGCTGGGAGCTGCGTGGGAGGCACGGCGCCGAACTGTGACGACGGCAACGTGTGCACCGATGACGCCTGCAGCCCGAGCAGTGGCTGCACTCACACGGCGAACTCCAAGTCCTGCAACGACGGCAGCGGCTGCACCACGAACGACCAGTGCAGCGGCGGCACCTGCAAGGGCACGGCGATCTCGTGCGACGACAGCAACCCGTGCACCGACGACAGCTGCAGCTCGAGCGCCGGCTGTCAGCACACCGCCAGGCAAAATGGCAGCCCGTGTGATGATGGCAATACCTGCTCCACCGCCAGCGCCTGCATGGGCGGGCAGTGCGTGGCCACGGCGGGCCTGAACTGCAACGACGGCGACGTGTGCACCACCGACGGCTGCTCGGGAGGCAACTGCTCCCATGGCCCCGCCGGGGACATCCCCTGTGACGACGGTGACGCCTGCACGGAGAACGACAGCTGCGGAAGCTCCGGGTGCACCGGTACCGCGAGGCAATGTGACGACAACAACCCTTGCACCATCGACTCGTGTGACCCGGCCAGCGGCTGCAAGCACACCGTGGACGACGGCGCCGACTGCAACGACGGCGACCCCTGCACCACCGCGGACGAGTGCGTGGGCACGATCTGCAAGGGCAGCGAGGTGAGCTGCCCTGTCGAGGAGTGTCGCGAAGCCGGGACCTGCGACTCCCAGAGCGGAACCTGCGACCCAGGCGCGGTCCTTCCCGACGACACGCCCTGCACGGGTGGACACTGCGTCGCGGGCTCGTGCATCAGCGACGGAGCCGGCGGAGGCAATGGCGCGGGCACCGGCGGAAGCGCCGGGAATGACCCCCTCGCGAGCGGCGGGACCGGCGATCCCGGCGGAACCGGTGGGCTGGGCGGAACCAGCAACGCCAACGGGCTGTATCAGCGCAACCCCGGGGGCTGCGCGTGCCGAAGCTCGGCGCCGCTGAACGAAGCGCCCATCGGGCTCGCCGGACTGGGCCTGGGGCTGGTCGCCGTCTTGCGGCGACGCCGCATGTCACGAGCCGCGAACGTGTAGGCAGGGCGCCCACCCCAGGACCGCACGGAATTGCGCGCGAGGACGCCCAGCGGCGACCTCCAGGCCAGGGAAGTGGATCTGAAGCAGCGCATTCGATGCTAGCCTGCGCGCCCTCTCCGGCTCGTCACGCTCTCCAGATCACCAGCATGAAGCACCTGGCCCGTTTCCTCACCGCCTTCTTCCTCGCGCTGCTCGCTCCCAGCGCGTTCGCCCAGGCCGTCGCCTACGACAACATCGATCAGGCGACGGTGCGCGTACTCGGCATGGGCAACGTCGAGATCGAACCCATCGAAGACGAGGGCCAGACCTACCACCTCGCAGTGCCCATCGCGGGTCACGGCAGCGGGGTCCTGCTTTCGAAGGACGGGCTGATCCTCACCGCGGCCCACGTGATCGACGACACGCGTGCCCTGGCGGTGCTCGTCCCGGGGCACCTCGGTCCTCTCCCCGCGGTAACGGTATACAAGGACACCACCCGCGACTTCGCGCTGCTGCGCGTCGGGGGTGACTTCGAGCACGTCGCGGAGCTGGCTGACCCGAAGGCGAAGCTCGCGATCCGTCAGAACGTATTCGCCATCGGCTACCCGCTGGACGCCACCCGCACCGACCCCCAGTCGACTCCGGGCATCGTCTCCGGCGTGCGGCCGAGTGGTCAGCTCCAGCTGGGGATGAGCGTCAACCCGGGCAACTCCGGCGGTCCCGTGGTGGACAGTGACGGCAAGGTGCGCGCCATCGTGGTCTCCAGGTCGCGTCTCGACGAGGGCGCCGTGGGCCTCGCCTACGCGGTGCCGCTGAGCACCTTCGCGGACAGCGTGACGAAGCAACTCGCCACTCCACCCGATGCCGCTCAGCGCGCTTACCTGGAGGCGGACACGAGTCGGCGCCTGGCAGATCTGACCTCGCTGATGAGCCTCTACGGCCTCGAGGTGATGAGGACCTCGCTCTCCAAGAGCGAGATGGACGTCGACCCGCGCATCAAGGGTGCCCTCGACGAGGCCTCCGAAGGCGCCCACGCATCCACCGACGGGCGGCTCCTGAGCGCGGTCTTCTACTGGAACCAGAGCCTCGTGATGCGTCGCCGCGGGGATACGAAATGGCCCGGCGCTCAGGCCAAGGCCGTCAGCCTCGTGCGCGAAGCCGCGAAAGCGGAGCCCACGCTGCAGACCAAGTCGGAGTTCGTGAAGCTCTTGCTGTCGCTTGCGCCAGCACCGCCCCAGGGGGCGAACCCGCCCGGCCAGGCGCCGAACCCGAGCTACGGCGCGGTGAACCTGCAGCCGCCCCCCGACCGCGGACCCTCTGAGCTTCCCGATCGTCCCCGCCAGCGCCGCAAGCGCACCTGGCTGCTGCTCGAAGCAGGTCCGGACTATTCGTTCGTCGATGTCGACTGGACGGATGAGGACAACAGCGGCGCGCGGGAGCTGAACGCTCGCGGCGTCGGGCTGGCCATGAGCGTGGGGGCGCACATCCGGACGAGCTCCTTCGTCGCGATGGACGTGGGCGCGAACTTCTCCTTCGCGGAGCTCCCCCTCGACTGCTCGGAGTGTGCCAATGACGCGATCGACCCCGGCGACACCTGGACCCAGCTCTACTTCGGTGCCTTCTTCGGTGTTCAGCTCAAGTACTTCACGCTGGGCACTCGCTTGAACAACGTGGACGCTTCGAGCAATGGAGACGTCCAGCCCTTCAAGGGCTGGGTGCTCGGTTGGTACGGCGGACCCTCCTTCACGAGTGATCGCTTCGGAGTCGCCGCCCTTGCCGAGTACAACTCAATGTCCGCGACCAACGAGCACGGCAGCTCCGATTACACCAACGTGGACTTCCGTTTGCTGGGTCAGCTGCTGTTCTGATGTCCTCCCGAGCAGGTGCTGAGAAGCACCCTGTCAATCGAGCACCACCGTGCGCCCGCAAACCCGCACCAGATCTTGCTCACCCCCAACCCCCCGTCGCTCAGGAGTCGCCGGGCATGATGCGTAGGTCCTGCAGCATGGGAAAGAGGCAGCGAAAGGCAGAAGCCGAAGGTGAACGACGAGCGCAGGGCGTACGGGTCGCCGGGGTGATCGCGATGATCGCTCGCGCTTTCCAGCAGGTGCAGCGTGAAGACGGCGTTTCGCTCCACGAGGCGGACGTTCTCGATTCATATGGAACGGACAGTCAGCGGGCGGCTGCGCGACGCAAGGACGTCGACACCAGCTGGTGTGACGTCCCCGCCGCAGATATCGAGCATTACCACGCGGTATTCAGCTTCCTCGATCCGAAGGGCTTTCGGTACTACATCCCTGCGTACATGACGTGGTCACTTCGAAACTATCAATCCTCGCGCTCGATGACGGTGGATTCGACGATCTACGCCCTGGCTCTGCACGACCAAGCGGAGCTGCGCGACTACCAGCTCGAGCGATACTCCTTGCTCACGAATGAAGAGGGCGGTGCCGTCCTCGCATTCCTTCGGTACATGGCGCACGAAACCGACGGCCGCGTGGACGACCGCGCAGCCCGAGACGCCATTCGGAAGTACTGGAGCAAGTTCGAGCCGCGCGGCTGAGCTCCCTGAGCCAGGCGCTCCGAGGACCTCCCATGGCACGCAGCAAGAAGACCGGCCGCGAGGGCGAGTGAATCCCCCGTTCGCGGGCGCCTAGCCTTCGTCGCTGACCAGCGACGCGATCCGTAGCTCCGCGAGCTGATCGGCGGAGACTCCTCCAGGCGCGTCGGTCATCAGGTCCGTGCCCTTCTGAGTCTTCGGATAGGCGATGACGTCGCGGATGCTGTCGGTGCCCGCCATCAACATCGCGACGCGATCCATGCCGACCGCGATGCCGCCGTGGGGCGGCGCTCCATAGCGCAGCGCCTTGAGCAGGAAGCCGAACTTCTCTTCTGCCTCGGCGTCGCCGATGCCCAGCGTGCGAAACACCCGCGCCTGCACCTCGGGGTCGTGCAGACGCACCGAGCCGCCGCCGATCTCGAAGCCGTTCAGCACCAGGTCGTAGCGGTAGCACTGCACGAGGCCGGGGTCCTTCTCGAGCAAGTCGACGTGATCGTCGAAGGGACGCGTGAAGGCGTGGTGCGCGGCGGCCCAGCGCTTGTTGTCGTCGTCGTACTCGAACAGCGGCGGGTTCACGACCCACAGGAAGTTCCAGTTGTCCCCGTGGCCCGTCTCGGGGATCAGCCCCAGCTTTTTCCCCAGGGCAAGACGCAGGTTCGCCATCACGGTGTGCACCAGGCTGGTCTTGCCCGACTGGAACAGGATGATGTCGCCTTCCTTGGCGCCGCAGGCTTCGTTGATCGCCTCGCGCATCTCGTCGCTGACGCTCTTGGCCAGCGGGCTCTGGGTCCACTCGCCGCTCGCCCCGACCTTGGCGCGAGCGAGGCCACCCGCGCCCATGCCACGCGCCTGCTTCTCCAGCTTGTCGCCGTCGGCACGGCTGAAGTTGGCGCTGGCGGGGATGACCATGGCCTTGATGATCTCCGCCGGCAGATCCTTGCGGTAGGTGCCGTTCTTGAACTTCTCGGCGATGGGCTGGAAGAAGGGGATGCCGCCACCGTCGTGCTCCGTGATGAGCTCCGTCAGGTCGACGTGGGGCATGCCGAAGCGCAGGTCCGGCTTGTCGTTGCCGTAGAGCCGCATCGACTCTTCGAAGTCCATGCGAGGGAAGTGACCGCTCGGGTAGATCTGCTTCAGATCCACGCCGTTCGCCTTCCACATCGCGAACACCAAGCCTTCAACCAGGTTGAAGATGTCGTCTTGGTTCACGAAAGACAGCTCGATGTCGATCTGGGTGAACTCAGGCTGGCGATCGATGCGCAGGTCCTCGTCGCGGAAGCAGCGCACGATCTGGAAGTACTTTTCGTAGCCGGCCACCATGAACAGCTGCTTGAAGAGCTGCGGACTCTCAGCCAGCGCATAGAATTTCCCCGCGGAAGTGCGGCTCGGCACCAGGAAGTTACGCGCGCCACCCGGGGTGTACTTGACCAAGAACGGCGTCTCGAGCTCGAGGCAGCCGGCCTCGCTCAAGTAGTTCCGCGCGGCTTGGTTCAGGTTGTGGCGCATGCGCAGCGCGCGCTGCAGGGGCGCCCGGCGTAAATCCAGGAAGCGATACTGCAGGCGGATCTCTTCCTTGGTGTCGACCTTGTCGAGCAGCTCGAAGGGCGGCGTCTCACTCTTGTTGAAGACCGTCGCCTCCATCACCTCGACTTCGACCTCACCGGTAGCCAGGTTGGGGTTGGTGGCGCTGACCATCTCACCGGTCTTCTTGCTCATCTGCATGCCGCGTGAGCGCACCTTGCCCTTGATGCCGACGCACCACTCACCGCGCAGCGCTTCCGCTTGCTTGTGAGCCTCGGGCGCCGTATCCGGGTCGAAGACGATCTGGGTCAGACCTTCGCGATCTCGCAAGTCGACGAAGATGATGGAGCCGTGATCTCGACGATTATTCACCCAGCCAAACAGCACGACCTCGGAGCCGATGTCCGATGCGCGCAGCGAGTTGTTGTCGTGGGTTCTCTTGAGCTCGTCGATGAAGCGGGCCACAGGTCGTTTCCTTGCTTGCGAGCGCTCGCG